>PCXC01000050.1 GCA_002796345.1 Deltaproteobacteria bacterium CG11_big_fil_rev_8_21_14_0_20_42_23
ATCAAGAATGGCTTTGCGGTATCGCGAACTGGCTCTGGAACGTATTCATCACACGCTGCCAACAAACGAGCTATTGATTGAGTTCCGAGTTCACTCTCTTCGCCTTCCAACGCCTTCAAGGCACTTCCGCGAATGATTGGAATTTCATCTCCGGGAAAATTATACTGTGTCAACAATTCACGCACTTCGAGTTCTACCAGATCCAAAAGCTCTGCGTCGTCAACCGTATCGCATTTGTTCAAAAACACTACAATTCGAGGAACTCCTACTTGGCGCGCAAGAAGGATGTGCTCTCTGGTTTGCGGCATCGGACCATCTGCTGCGTTCACCACCAAGATCGCTCCGTCCATCTGAGCTGCTCCTGTGATCATGTTTTTTACATAGTCAGCGTGGCCTGGACAATCGACGTGTGCATAGTGACGGTTCGCTGTCTCATATTCTACGTGCGCTGTTGAAATGGTAATTCCGCGCTCGCGCTCTTCTGGTGCTTTATCGATCTGATCGAAATCCATCTTCTCCGCTAAACCCAAGGCTGCTTGCGTTTTCGTGATCGCGGCCGTTAATGTCGTCTTACCATGGTCTACGTGACCGATTGTACCGATGTTAACATGTGGTTTCGTTCTCTCAAATTTCCCCTTACTCATATACTGCCTCCGTGTAAAAAACGTTTTCTTTAGTTAATTAAACTCCGCGAGCCTTTGCCACTACTTCTTCTGCAAGATTTTTTGGCAATTGTTCGTAATGTGCAAATTCCATTGAGTAGGTTGCGCGTCCTTGAGATAAACTTCTCAAGTGTGTTGCATACCCAAACATAGCCGAGAGCGGAACATTGGCTGTGATCACTTGAGAATCAGTGTGAATTTCACTGTTCATGATTCTTCCGCGTCTTGACGTAAGATCTCCAGTGATCGGACCAACAAAATCATCTGGGACAACCACTTCAACCATCATAATTGGCTCTAAAATAACTGGAGATGCTTTATGAACACCTTCTTTAAGCGCCATAGAACCTGCAATTTTGAAGGCCATATCTGATGAATCCACCTCATGGTAAGATCCGTCGAGAAGGCGTACTTTGATATCTACAACAGGATAACCTGCAATAGCACCACCGGTACACGCTTCTTTTACGCCCTTTTCTACTGCTGGGATATATTCACGTGGAATTCTTCCACCACTAATTTCATCGATAAACTCAAAACCTTTTCCAGCTTCATTTGGAGAAACATGGATAACAACGTGTCCATATTGTCCGCGACCACCACTCTGTTTTGCATATTTGTGGTCGATTTTTGCTTCGCCGGTAATAGTTTCTCTGTAGGCAACTTGCGGTCTACCAACGTTTGCTTCAACACTGAATTCTCTCTTCATACGATCAACAATAATTTCAAGATGAAGCTCGCCCATTCCTGAAATAATTGTTTGACCTGTCTCATGATCAACATGAACTTTAAGAGAAGGATCTTCTGAAGAAAGTTTTCCAAGTGCTGTTGAAAGTTTTTCTTCATCCGCTTTTGATTTTGGTTCGATGGCAACTGAAATTACCGGATCAGGGAAAGTCATTGATTCCAAAATAACCGGTTGGTTTCCATCACAAAGCGTATCTCCAGTGCGGGTATTTTTGAGACCAACAACTGCAGCAATATCTCCAGCGAACACTTCTTTAATTTCTTCGCGCTGATTTGAGTGCATTTGCAACATTCTGCCCATGCGCTCTTTTTTTCCATTTGTTGAATTAAGAACTGGATTACCCGCTTCAAGCTTTCCAGAATAAACTCTGAAATAAGTAAGCTGGCCAACATAAGGATCTGTCATAATTTTAAACGCCAACGCCGAAAACGGTTCGTTTTCATCTGGTTTGCGCAAGACTTTTTCTTCTTCGTTATCAACACTAACACCTTCAATGGCATCAACATCGAGAGGTGAAGGGAGGTAATTTACAACAGCATCAAGAAGTTGTTGCACCCCTTTATTTTTGAAAGCAGAACCACAAAAGACTGGAGTAATTTGCATTGCAATCACTGCATTTCTTGCGGCACGTTTAAGTTCTTCAGCAGAAACTTCTTGGCCCTCCAAGTATTTTCCCATAAGAACTTCATCGTTCTCTACAAGCGACTCCACAAGCATTCCGCGATATTTGCTTACTTCTTCTTGCATGTCATTTGGGACATCAACAATGTCAAACTTTGCACCCAAAGACTCATCATTGAACACATAAGCTTTACGTTCGATAAGATCGACAACTCCTTTGAACTGATCTTCAGCTCCAATAGGAAGTTGGAATGCAACGGCGTTCGCTTTGAGGCGATCGTTAATAGTAGAGATAACACGAATAAAATTCGCGCCTGTGCGGTCCATTTTATTCACGAAAGCAATTTTTGGAACTTTGTAACGATTTGCTTGGCGCCAAACCGTTTCAGACTGTGGCTGCACACCAGCTACCGCACAAAAAACACCAACCGCTCCATCAAGCACACGCAAACTGCGCTCTACTTCGATGGTGAAGTCAACGTGTCCTGGAGTATCGATAATGTTAATGCGATGATCTCCCCAGAAACAGGTGGTAGCCGCAGAAGTAATGGTGATACCACGCTCCTGCTCTTGCTCCATCCAGTCCATGGTTGCAGCACCTTCATGCACTTCACCGATCTTATAATTTTTTCCGGTATAATAAAGGATACGCTCAGTCGCAGTGGTTTTACCCGCATCGATATGAGCCATAATTCCTATATTTCTAATTTTTTCTAATGTAGCACGAGCCATTGTTTCTACCTTTTTCAACTTCTTAAATTGTACCTACCATTTAAAGTGAGCAAACGCTTTGTTTGCTTCTGCCATGCGGTGTGTATCTTCGCGTTTTTTGAAGGCTCCACCACGTTGTTCAAGCACATCTAACAACTCTCCTGCTAAACGTTCTCCCATAGAACCTTCGCCGCGAGCTCTTGCTGCAGCAACCAACCAACGAAGCGCCAATGTTGCACGGCGATCGGAACGAACTTCAACAGGAACTTGATATGTAGCCCCACCTACACGGCGAGATCTTACTTCAACATTTGGCTTCAAGCTATCAAGCGCTTGACGGAAAACTTTTACAGGATCATCTTTTTTCTTTTCATGAAGAACATCGAATGCACCGTAAACAATTGTCTCGGCAACGCCTTTTTTACCACCCATCATCAAAGTATTTACGAGCTTCGACACCACAGCATCGTTATATCTTGGATCTGGGATAACATCTCTTTTTAAACTGCCTCTTTTTTTTCTTGGCATACAACCCTCATCTCACTACTTCGGTTTTTTAGTTCCATATTTAGAACGACTTTGTTTACGTCCATCAACACCTGTTGTGTCAAGCGTTCCACGAACGGTGTGATATCTCACACCCGGCAAATCTTTTACTCTTCCACCACGAATCAAAATCACAGAGTGCTCTTGAAGGTTATGGCCTTCTCCGGGAATATAGCTGGTTACTTCAGCGCCGTTTGTAAGCCTTACACGAGCTACCTTACGAAGCGCAGAGTTCGGCTTCTTTGGAGTTGTAGTGTAAACTCTGGTGCAAACACCTCTTTTTTGAGGACATCTTTCCAAAGCGGGAGAAGCCGTGCGTGACTTCACTTTTTTTCTCCCTTTTCGTACTAATTGGTTGATTGTAGGCATAACGTAAGAACCTCATTTTTATTTGTGCTGCTTTATTTTTAAAAAACGCTTTATTTTTCAACTACTTACACACACTTTTTGGGCGGACCCGCAAAAGTGCGTGGAACTTATCAGACGAAATATTCAAAGTCAAGAAAATCAAAGGAAGGGAGCAGCGCTTTTTTCTAGCTTAAAGCGCTGCATCAGACCTTAGCCGGCAACTTCTTGCTCTAGCTCAACTTTTTTATGAGATCCGCGAGATGAAGCTACGGCTTCAAGCAATCCATCATCTACGTGCGCTCGCACTTTTGTTTGCTTATATCGCTGCAATCCCGTTCCTGCTGGAATGAGGCGTCCCATGATCACATTCTCTTTGAGGCCTCTTAAATAATCCACTTTTCCCGAAACGGCTGCTTCTGTGAGCACTTTTGTGGTCTCTTGGAAGGAAGCTGCCGAGATGAAGCTTTCAGTGGTAAGTGATGCTTTTGTAATTCCGAGAAGCAAAGGCTCTGCAACGACAGGTTGTTTTCCTGCTGCCATGAGCTCTTCATTTTTGAGATCAAAGTTAGATTTTTCCACTTGCTCGTCTACAAGCCATGTAGAATCACCTGGTTCGATAATAGTAACTCGTCTTAACATCTGACGAACGATGACTTCGATATGCTTATCGTTAATTTTCACACCTTGAAGTCGATATACTTCCTGAACCTCGTCTACCAAATATTTTGCGAGCGCTTTTACGCCAAGCACTTTTAAAATATCGTGCGGATTGGAAGAGCCATCCATAAGTGGTTCACCAGCACGGATGAAATCACCTTCATTTACAGAAATGTGCTTTCCTTTGAGAATGAGGTATTCCGTTGGTTCTCCATCTTCTGGAGTTACAATAACGCGACGTTTTCCTTTGAGATCTTTTCCAAAACTTACCACTCCATCTACTTCACTAATGATGGCATGTTCTTTTGGTTTACGTGCTTCGAATAACTCGGCAACACGAGGAAGACCCCCGGTAATATCTTTTGTTTTTGTTGTTTCACGCGGGATACGTGCAATCTCATCACCTGCTTTTACTTTGCCACCTTGTGCAACCGCCAAAATGGCGCCAACCGGCATCAAATAACGTGCATGCCCTCTTCCAGATGGATGCTCAAGCGTTTCTCCATCATCACCTTTGATAGAAATACGTGGTCTGCTGTTTGGATTTTTTGAAGACTGAATCACGCGACGTGAAAGACCTGTTACTTCGTCCACTTGTTCAGACATGGTTTGGCCTTCAGTAATATCACCAAACTTAACGGTACCACTCACATCGGTAAGAATTGGAATGGTGTAAGGATCCCAGTCAGCTAAAAGCGTTGCTGCTTTTACTTTTTGTCCATTTTTTACTCGGAGGAAAGCTCCGTAATTGAGGCGGTAGCGTTCACGTTCTCTGCCTTCATCATCAATGATAATCATCTCACCATTACGATTGGTAATAGTTTCATTACCAGCCGAGTTGGGAGCAATATTTACATTGTGAAGTTTAACAATACCATCGTGTCTGTTTTCGAGAGCTGATTGTTCAACACGTCTTGATGCCGTTCCACCAATGTGGAAGGTTCTCATGGTAAGCTGTGTTCCTGGCTCACCAATTGACTGAGCCGCAATAACTCCAACCGCTTCACCCACATTGACCAAGTGTCCACGAGCTAGATCACGACCATAGCATTTACGGCAAACACCAAATGGTGCTTTACAGGTAAGAGCCGATCGTACTTTTATTCTTTCGATACCCGATTCTTCAACAACATGAACAAGGGCTTCATCGATCATTTCAGCATTTTGAACAATAACGTTTCCATTGAAAGGATCAATCACATCGTTGAGAGCTACGCGACCTAGAATACGTTCGCCTAATGGTTCGATGACTTCGCCTGCCTCGACTAATGGATAGACTTCAATCCCATCAAGTGTTCCGCAATCTTGAATTGAAACAATGCTGTCTTGAGCAACATCCACAAGACGTCTTGTGAGGTATCCAGAGTTTGCAGTTTTTAGTGCTGTATCGGCAAGACCTTTACGTGCTCCGTGTGTAGAAATAAAATACTGAAGTACGTTCAAGCCTTCTCTAAAGTTTGCAACAATTGGCGTTTCAATAATTTCGCCAGATGGTTTTGCCATCAGACCGCGCATACCAGATAATTGGCGCATCTGCTGTCCACTACCTCTTGCTCCAGAATCTGCCATGATGAAGACAGAGTTGAAACTCATTTGTGTGCGTTTCTCGCCTTTGGTACTTGTGGCTACTTCTGTACTAAGGCCTTTCATCATGCGACCAGCAATGGTCTCCGTGGTCTGTGCCCAAATATCTACTACTTTGTTGTACTTCTCACCGGAAGTAATAAGACCTTCGGTGTATTGAACTTCAACTTTAGCCACTTCTTCGAAAGCTTTATCCAAAATTTCTTTTTTCGAATCTGGAATAACCATGTCGTCGATACAAATAGAAATTCCAGCTTTTGTAGAATGCTTGAAGCCAAGAGTACGTAAGCTATCGCAAAGAAGAACAGTCTCTTTGTCTTTGCACAAACGGTAGCACTGATCAATCAGCTCAACGATGGCTTTTTTGTCCATCACTTTGTTGATATAATTAAATTTCACCATAGCTGGAACGTGTTGATACAAAATCACGCGGCCAGTTGTGGTTTCGTAACGCTCACCTTCGATACGAACGTTAATTTTAGATTGAAGATCAAGTTCACCTGATTCATACGCAATGTTCACTTCTTCGATGCCTGAAAAAGTGCAGCCTTCGCCTTTTCCAAACGCACGTTCGCGAGTGAGGTAGTATAAGCCTAAAACCATATCTTGCGTCGGAACAATAATTGGCTTTCCGTTCGCAGGAGAAAGAATGTTGTTGGTAGAGAGCAAAAGAATTCTCGCTTCAATTTGAGCTTCAATTGAAAGCGGAACGTGCACTGCCATCTGGTCTCCGTCGAAGTCGGCGTTAAACGCAGCACACACAAGGGGATGCAGGCGAATAGCTTTTCCTTCGATAAGCACAGGTTCAAAAGCCTGAACTCCGAGACGGTGAAGCGTTGGAGCACGGTTGAGAAGAACTGGATGCTCTTTAATCACATCATCCAAAGCATCCCACACTTCTGGAGTTTCGGTTTCTACCAAGCGTTTTGCACTTTTAATGGTAGAGGCCAAACCATTTTCTTGAAGTCTGTTATAAATAAATGGCTTGAACAATTCGAGCGCCATCTTTTTTGGCAAACCACATTGATGCAATCTAAGCTCGGGCCCAACTACAATTACCGAACGTCCAGAATAATCTACACGTTTTCCAAGAAGGTTCTGACGGAAACGACCTTGTTTTCCTTTAAGCATATCAGAAAGCGAACGAAGTGCTCTGTTGTTTGGACCAACAAAAGGACGCGCTCTTCTTCCGTTATCGAAAAGAGCATCAACTGCTTCTTGCAACATTCTCTTTTCGTTTCTGATAATGATGTCTGGAGCACTAAGTTCCATCAAGCGTTTCAAGCGATTGTTTCTGTTGATCACGCGACGGTAGAGATCGTTTAAGTCTGATGTTGCAAAGCGTCCACCTTCAAGAGGAACAAGAGGACGAAGATCTGGTGGAATAACCGGAAGCACTTCCAAAATCATCCACTCTGGTCTATTTGCTGCTTCGAAAAATTGTTCAGACAACTTCAATCGTTTGGCGAGTTTTTTTCGTGTGGCTTCAGATTTTGTTTCTCTGAGGTCAGCTCTTAACTTGATAGAAAGTTCTTCCAAGTCAACTTGAGCAAGCATTTCTCTTACGGCATCTCCACCCATTCCTACGCGGAAATCTGGACCAAATTCATCAAGTGCATTTTGGTATTGATCTTCAGTAAGAATTTCACCTTGAAGTAAAGTGGTGTTGCCAGGATCAAGAACAGTATACGCTTCGCAATACAAAACACGCTCAAGACTTTTGAGAGGAATATCAAGCATTGTTCCAATGCGCGAAGGCAAACTTTTCAAGAACCAAATATGAGCAACTGGAGTTGCAAGGTTAATGTGGCCCATGCGATCACGACGCACTTTACTTTGGATAACTTCTACTCCGCACTTTTCGCACACAATTCCTCTGTGCTTCATGCGTTTGTATTTTCCGCAGATACATTCGTAATCTTTTACTGGTCCAAAAATTTTCGCGCAAAACAAGCCATCTCTTTCGGGCTTAAATGTACGGTAGTTAATGGTTTCCGGTTTTTTCACTTCACCGTGAGACCATGAACGAATCTTCTCTGGGCTCGCTAATTTAATGCGAACTCCATCAAAGGATAACGGATCTTTTGGTTTTTCAAAAAAATGATAAATATCCATGTCGACCTCTCGTGGTGACCTCAAAGGTTCACAATTATTGTTATTCCTTCTCAGACTCAATTAAATCAATGTCCAGGCAAAGACCTTGAAGCTCTTTAATGAGAACGTTAAACGATTCTGGCAAACCAGGTTCAAGCACCTTTTCACCTTTTACAATCGCTTCATACATTCTGCTTCTTCCTGATACGTCATCTGACTTAACTGTTAAAAATTCTTGAAGAGCATATGCGGCACCGTATGCTTCCATTGCCCATACTTCCATCTCTCCTAAACGCTGTCCTCCGAACTGAGCTTTTCCACCAAGTGGTTGCTGCGTTACAAGAGAATATGGTCCAATAGAACGTGCGTGAATTTTTTCGTCTACCAAGTGATGGAGCTTCAAGACATACATAATTCCAACGGTAACCGGAGAATCGAAGGCATCACCCGTTCGTCCGTCGAAGAGAATAGTTTGTCCAGAGAGAGGAAGATCTGCTGTTTCAAGCAAAGACTTCACTTCTTTCTCATTGGCTCCGTCAAATACAGGTGTTTCAACTGGAACACCTTTTCTCAATTTCACCGCGAGCTCTCTTATTTGCTCATCGGTTGACTCATCAAGAAGCTTTGAAAGCGATGGTGAGTTGTAAGCTTTTTTAATCATCTCAATCATATTTTTTCTTGAATATTGTTCTTCAAGAATATGGTTGATTTGTTCACCCAAGTGATATGAAGCCCAGCCCAAGTGTGTTTCCAGAATTTGTCCAACGTTCATACGTGAAGGAACACCAAGTGGATTAAGCACTACATCAACTGGTGTGCCATCTGCCATGTACGGCAAATCTTCTTCAGGCATAATGCAAGACACAACCCCTTTGTTTCCGTGGCGGCCGGCCATTTTATCACCGATAGAAAGTTTTCTTTTAATCGCAACATACACCTTCACCATTTTGATTACTCCCGGAGGAAGCTCATCACCTTTGGTGAGACGATCAATTTTTTGTTCGTGTGCTGTTTTGATGATTTTCATTTGATCATTCGCGTTACGACAAATGGTTTGAAACTCGGCTTCTTTTTTGTCGTCGAGGCGAACAGAAAGATCGATCCACTCTTCAAATGGAATGTGATTCAACACTTCTTCCGTGAGTTTATCACCTTTGGCAAGAAGCACTTCTCCATTTTTAGCTGATACTTTTACCGTAACTTGCTCATCAAGAAGAAGAGGAAGTGCACGCATAGCAGCAGTTTCACGGATACCTTTCAATTCGGCATCCATATCTTTGCGGATTTTTGCAACATCAACACCTTGAATGTATTTTGCTCTTTCATCAAGCTCGATACCTTCACGTGAGAAAACTTGTGCATCAATGATAACACCGCTTACTCCAGGTGGAACACGCAAGCTGGTGTCTTTTACATCCCCAGCTTTTTCTCCAAAGATAGCGCGAAGAAGACGTTCTTCGGGAGAAAGTTGTGTTTCACCTTTTGGAGTAACTTTTCCAACCAAAATGTCACCTGGTTGAACTTCAGCTCCAATGCGGATAATTCCAGATTCATCCAAATTCTTCAGCGCTTCTTCTCCCACATTTGGAATATCTCGAGTGATTTCTTCTGCGCCCAATTTGGTATCGCGCGCGGTTGATTCAAACTCTTCAATATGGATAGAAGTAAAAGCATCTTCTTTCAGAAGTCTTTCACTGATAAGAATAGAATCCTCAAAGTTGTAACCACCCCAAGGCATAAACGCTACTACCACGTTTTGTCCAAGCGCTAATTCGCCCTGCTCTGTTGCAGGACCATCGGCAATCACTTCACCGGCTTTCACTACTTGGCCCAAACGCACAATTGGCTTTTGGTTTACGCAAGTACTTTGATTTGAGCGACGGTATTTGGTGAGGCCATAAATATCGATGTCAGAGTGAAATTTCTTTTTGTCTGATTTATTTGCTTTTACCACAATGCGGTTTGCATCAACTTCGGTAACAACGCCATCTCTTCTGGCAACAACCGTTACTCCAGAATCTCTTGCTACTACTCGCTCGATACCAGTTCCCACAAGTGGAGCTGCTGTTCTCAAAAGCGGAACTGCCTGACGTTGCATGTTCGATCCCATGAGCGCTCTGTTTGCATCATCATGCTCAAGGAAGGGAATGAGTGCAGCTGCAACTGACACAAGCTGTTGCGGAGCGACATCCATCATCTGGATCTGTTCTTTATCGGCAAGCTGAAACTCACCAGCAACGTGAGCTTGAACTTTGTCGTCTACAAATTTCTTGCGTCCATCCAACTTTGCGTTGGCCTGTGCAATGGCATGACGGCCTTCTTGAAGCGCCGAACAGTATTGAACTTCATCGGTTACTCCACCACTTTCAACTTTACGATATGGAGTTTCGATAAATCCGAAATCATTCACGCGAGCGTAAACAGAAAGCGAAGAAATCAATCCGATATTCGGACCCTCTGGAGTTTCAATAGGACAGATACGACCATAGTGCGTGGTGTGAACGTCACGAACTTCAAAGCCTGCACGTTCGCGAGAAAGTCCACCTGGTCCCAACGCAGAAAGTCGTCTTTTGTGCGTAATCTCAGAAAGCGGATTCGTTTGATCCATAAACTGAGAAAGCTGACTTGATCCAAAAAATTCTTTAATCACCGCTGACACTGGTTTTGAATTGATAAGATCGTGCGGCATAAGTGTTTCTACGTCTTGCAAGCTCATGCGTTCGCGAATAGCTCTTTCCATACGGACAAGACCTACGCGATATTGATTTTCGAGCAGCTCGCCAACCAAACGAACACGTCTGTTTCCGAGATGATCGATATCATCAATTTCGCCAACACCATCTTTGAGACCTACAAGATATTTCACGGTTGCAACAATATCTTCTTTGCGAAGACTTCCTATTTCGAGAGGAACATCCATTCCAAATTTATAGTTAATTTTTAGTCTTCCCACTTTTGAAAGATCATAGCGCTCAGGATTGAAGAAAAGATTTTCAAAGAAAGCTTGAGCAGCTTCTGCTGTAGCAGGATCTCCCGGACGAAGACGTCTGTAAATTTCAAGTCTAGATTCGTCTGGATCAGTTACTTTATCAGCAATCAAAGTGTTCCGAATATATGAACCAATGTTCAGTTCATCAATGTAAAGCAATTTGAAGCTTTTGATTTTGCGAGATACAATTTCGTCGTAAATTTCACTTGTTAATACTTCGTTTGCGGCAAGAAGAATTTCTCCACTCGCTTCATCAATAATGTCATGAGCTGCAACACGAGCATCAATATCCTCATACACAAGAGGAATACGAAAATCTTTTTCGGCTTCAATTTCTTTTAAGGCAGCGCGTGTGTAGCGTTTATCTTTCTTTACAATGATATCGCCTTTTGCGTTTTTGATATCACGAGATGCGCGCTGATATTTAAGAAGATTGACGTTAGCAGCTTTTGAAATCTTCACTTTTCCATCAATGAAAATTTCTTCACTGTCATAAAACATGTTGATGAGATCTTCGGTGCTGTAACCAAGTGCACGAAGCAAAATAGTTGCTGGCATTTTACGTCTGCGGTCGATACGAACATGGACCAAGTCTTTTGCATCAAACTCGAAGTCTAACCATGCGCCGCGGTATGGAATAATTCTGGCAGAGAAAAGTAATTTTCCAGAAGCGTGCGTTTTTCCTTTATCATGTTCAAAAAAGACACCAGGACTACGATGAAGCTGGCTTACAATAACACGTTCAGTACCATTGACAATGAAGGTACCAAAGTCGGTCATGTAAGGAACTTCTCCAAAATAAACTTCCTGCTCTTTTACGTCTCGAATAGCTTGAGCACCAGTTGTCTCGTCAATATCCCAGAGCACAAGACGAATGAGCACACGCATAGGAACTGCGTAGGTCATTCCTCTACTTCTACACTCTTGCTCGTCATACTTTGGAGCATCGAATTTGTAGCTTACAAATTCAAGTGAAGCTGTTTGGGTGAACCCTTTGATGGGGAACACGCTCTTGAAGACACCGTTAAGACCAATGTCACCGCGCTGATCTGGATCAGCATCTCTTTGCAGAAAACGCTCGAATGACTTTTTCTGCATGTCAATGAGCGGCGGAATCTCGATAACTGATTCTACTTTAGAAAATGATTTGCGATGACGCTTAAGAGGAGCGTAAGTCATGGCAACTCCTTCAAACAATGAAATACACATATGCCCACAGCCGCCTCCCTTAGGCGCTGATGGGCTTATGTGTTTAAATTAGGGAACAAGTTAAAAATTACTTAAGTTCTACTTTAGCACCTACAGCTTCAAGTTTTTTCTTAAGCTCTTCAGCTTCTTCTTTGCTCACAGCTTCTTTTACTGTTTTTGGAGCACCTTCAACAAGGTCTTTTGCTTCTTTAAGGCCCAAAGAAGTTGCTGTACGCACTTCTTTAATCACCTTAATTTTGTCTGATCCTGCTTCTGTAAGAATAACATCAAACTCAGTTTTCTCTTCAGCAGCTTCAGCAGCAGCACCAGGCGCAGCAGCAACAGCAACTGGAGCAGCAGCACTTACACCGAAAGTTTCTTCGAGTTCTTTTACCAACTCAGAAACTTCGATGAGGCTCATGTTTTTTAGTGTTTCGATAATTTCTTGTCTTCCTACTGTAGCCATTGTGTCCTCCTTTGAACGTCACCCCAAATGGTCGCTGTAAGTGTTTACAGTCATGTGGGCAGTGCCTTTTTGGCAAAGACACTGTTTAAGTGATTTTTTTCTTATTCTTTCATAAATTACTTTAAGTTTTTGTTTACGACTTTGTTTTCGCAATAGCATCAATAACCGTTACAAGCTGTCTTGGAAGTGCAGCCAATACTCCAACCATGTTTTGAGCCGGCGCACTCATTGATCCAAGCACTTTTGCAATCAAGACTTCGCGTGATGGAAGTTTTGAAAGGGCAATAATGTCATCAACGGAAATCAATTTTCCTTCAAGCGCTCCACCAAAAATTTGAATGGCTTCATATTTTTTTGCCATTTCAACCATAATTTTTGCGGAAACAACTGCATCGGTTTCAGATGAAGCAACTGCCGTTGGTCCACTGATACAAGCGTGAAGTTCAGATAAACCTTGTTCGTCCAAAGCTTTTTTCGCAATGCGGTTTTTGATTACTTTCAACTTCGATCCGCCTTTGCGGAGCTCGGAGCGAACTTCATTCATCTCTTCTACTTTAAGCCCTCTGTAGCTTGTGAAAACTAAAGCTTTTGCAGCGGCAAAGCTTGTGGAGAGGTTTTTCATTTCGATTTCTTTTTGTGTTCTATTCATGATGAACCTCCTCAAACGCCAAAGGATGCAGGATCAACTTGCACCCCAGGGGTCATTGTTGCTGAAAGAGAAATTTTTCTTAGGTATACTCCTTTTGCTGCAGCGGGTTTTGCTTTTACCACGGCATCTAAAAGAGTTTGAAGATTTTCTTTGAGCTTTTCATTTCCAAAAGATCTTTTTCCAACAGGCGCATGCACCACAGCAGCTTTGTCGATTCTAAATTCAACTTTGCCGCCTTTGGTTTCCTTTACCGCCTTTGCAAGATCATTGGTAACCGTTCCAAGTTTTGGATTTGGCATCATTCCACGAGGCCCCAAAACTTTACCAAGTTTTCCAACCGTAACCATCATATCGGGAGTTGCAATGGTTTTGTCGAATTCCATCCAACCGGCTTGGATTTTTTGAGCAAGCTCTTCGCCACCAACAACATCGGCACCAGCGTCTTCGGCTTCTTTTGCTTTTTCGCCAATAGCAAAAACAGCTACACGAACTGTTTTTCCAATTCCGTGTGGAAGGCTAATAGCGCCTCTTACCATTTGGTCTGTTTGTTTTGCATCTACGTCTAGATTGATCGCTACATCAACAGCTTCATCAAATTTTACTTTCGAAAAACTTGCCAAAACATCTAAGGCTTCATCCAAAGAATATAATTTTTCTGAATCTACGAGCTCACGATCTTTTTTGTATCTTTTTCCAGCCATGTGTACCTCCCGTTGTGCAAGCGCAACTCTGAATTCAAGTTGCTCCAACGCTTTTAGTTAACCAACGACTTCAATTCCCATATTGCGAGCAGTGCCTTCCACTGTTCTCATGGCAGATTCAAGAGAATCTGTATTGAGGTCTGGCATTTTAATTTTTGCAATTTCTTCCACCTGAGCTCTTGTCACCTTGCCCACTTTTTGCTTGTTGGGAATAGCTGCACCTTTATCAATTTTTGCAGCCTTCTTCAGCAAAACCGCAGCAGGTGGTGATTTAAGGATAAAGCTAAAAGATCTGTCTTGATAAACCGTAATAATAACCGGGATAATCATTCCAGCTTGGCTTTGTGTTTTTGCGTTAAACTGTTTGCAAAACTCCATAATATTCACACCATGCTGACCCAATGCTGGACCAACTGGTGGAGCAGGATTTGCCGCTCCTGCAGGACACTGCAATTTGATCTGTCCTACCGCTTTTTTTGCCATATACTTTCTCCATCAATCAAAATTTTGTCTCGTAAATAAGAAGCAGGGAGAAAAAATGTTCTCCACATACGTACAAGAACAAAACCTATGAAACTTTTTCTACTTCTGAAAAATCGAGTTCAATCGGAGTTGATCGTCCAAAAATACTCACAAGCACTCTCAACTTGCCCTTGTCAGCATTGACGTCGTCAACCATTCCCGTAAACGTTGCAAACGGTCCACTGTTTACACGTACATTTTCACCTTTTTCAAATTCTACTTTTGGTTTTGGACGTAGTGTTCCTTCTTTAATTTTGTTGGTAATACGCAACACCTCTTGCTCGGGTACAACTGGCGGTGTTTTAGAGCTTCCGACAAAACCGGTAATTTTTGGAGTGTCCTTTACCAAGTGCCAAGTTTGATCGTTCAAAACCATCTTAATCAAAACATAACCTGGAAAAAATTGGCGCTTCGAAGCTCTTTTTACGCCTTTTTTCACTTCAACCACATCTTCAGTTGGGACAAGTACATCTTCAAACAAGTCTTCCATGTTGTGATGACGAACGCGTTCAAGCAAAGCTTCTTTGGCTTTTTGCTCGTACCCTGAATATGTGTGAACTACGTACCAATGTTTTGTCGACATATTTCCAACCTAACGATAAAGAAGTCCAATCATCGACCCCCAAATGAAGTCGAAGCTAAATAAAATAAGCGATGAAATTCCAACCAGTATGCTCACCACAACCGTGGAGGTCATCGTTTCTTTTCTGTTTGGCCAAATCACTTTTTCAAGTTCAAGGATTGCTTCTAAAGTAAACTTACTTGCGTTCTTGTTGGTAATAAGAAGAACAAAAGTAAGCACCGCAACACCCAAACCAATGATGTCAGCCGGAGATAAAATCCACGCTGGACTTGTAATACGAAAAACAACCCACAAGGCTGCAAAAAACTGCTGAACGAAAAAGCCAAAAAGAGCTGAGGCCAACAAAAACGCGAGCGCTACAAACTTCTGATATGACTGTCTTTCATTCAAGCTCATGGTGTTAACTCCATTTTCTTTTTATCAAAACTCCTACCCTACGCGATGATCTCGCTGCAGGGGAGACAGGGATCGAACCTGCGACCCCCGGTTTTGGAGACCGGTGCTCTACCTAGCTGAGCTACTCCCCTACACCAAAATCTTTTCCAAAACTTGGAGAGACCACTATCGCATCGAGGTCACTGTACACTTTATTTTGTTTCTCGATGAAGCGTGCGCTTTTTACAAAACGCGCAATATTTCTTCACTTCAATTCTTTCTTTTGCCTTTTGCTTACTCTTGCTCGTACTATAATTTCTTCGCTTGCACTCAGAGCATGCTAAATGAATCGAAGTTTTCACGAGTCTTACTCTACCACTTCAGTCACAACACCAGCACCAACGGTACGGCCGCCTTCGCGAACGGCGA
>PCXC01000051.1:0-4739 GCA_002796345.1 Deltaproteobacteria bacterium CG11_big_fil_rev_8_21_14_0_20_42_23
AGTTGAAACGAAACTCTCAAAAGATATTCAAGCAGTTGACGAAAAACTTACAAACGAAATTCAACGAGTTGAAACGAAACTCTCAAAAGATATTCAAGTAGTTGATGAAAAACTCACAAAAGAAATCCAGCGAGTTGAAACAAAACTTACCGGGGATATCAAGAGTGTTGAGATCAAACTTTCAGGAGAGATTCGAGAAGTTGGTGGGAAACTAGATAAAGTTTCCGATGTTGTAGAAAGGCATGATGAAGGAATTGTTTTTCTCAAAACTGCGTTGGCAAAGAGCGAGATCTGAATTTTTCCTGCACAATCAAAGAACATCCACCGCCAGCTGCACCGCTTGCAGCTTGAGTTGTAGAGCTTTGGCCGCTTGTGTTTGAAGTGCTTGAATCTCCGCTGTCTTGTTTTTGAGCTTCAGCTTGTTGTTCAGCTTCTGCTTCAGCGGGTTCTTCGGCTTCAGGCTCAATTTCTTCCTCTTCGGCTTCCGCTTCAACTTCTTCTTCCTCGTCATCAACAACTTCCTCACTCACAACTCCAGGTGTCACAAGGCTTGCTGTTGAAGTGCTGTCTGTATACCAGCTATCGCCAGAACTGTTGGTGTCGCTAATGCGTGCATGAATTGTTTTTCCCGTTGGAATATCAGTTAAGCTTATTTCAAGTGAGTTGGCTGCGTTCTCACTCACCGCATCTCCAATGGCAGTGCGCTCTGAAGCCCATCTGTCATCTTGATACGAAAACTGAATTTGCGCATCAGAGTCTGGATCAAAATCGACCCATTCGAGGGTGAAGCTGTTTACGGGTTCGGCGATATCATTTCTGTTTGTGTCGTTCGGAGTCAGCAAAACAATTTGTGATTGCCACTTATCAAGTTTTCTCACGTTTACGGTGTAAATATAGCGACTTGAAAGAATCTCTTCTTGGCCAAGTCCAGCTGCTTGTAACACATTTGTTTCTGTTGAATCATATTGCACCCACGCGGTGTACAAAGTGTGATTGGAACTTAATGCCATGTCAGAAGAAATGAAGCTCACCAGATCAGATTTGGTGGCAACGGTATCAGTTGTGGTGATAGGCGAAGCACTAGAAAGCGGAAAAAGAAACGAATCCATTTCAAGAGAACCGCTTGCACCAAATATGGTGGATTGTTTCCAGTAGTAGAGAAAAAAGAGATTGTTGCTGGCATCATTTTCCATATCTAAAAGTAAGCCGTTGTCTAGCTTATCTTCCTGCCAGCCAATGGTGTTGGCATCACTCCACGTTCCGCCAGATTTGTAACGATGACGAACTTGAATTGTTCCGCCAGAAACTTGAGTGCGATAGGAAATTTGTGGATTGTTGTTGGAATCAAATTTTAAATTTGTATATCGGCCCGATAAATCAGAGTCATCAACGGTTTCAGGGTCACTCCATGTTCCACTTGATTTTTTTGAATACAGCACATCAGTTTGAGTTGCGTCATTTTTTTTCATAAACGCAATGCCAGGATTTCCACTTGAGTCAAAATCGAGTGAAGGAAATTGCCCAACGCTTTCACTTGTTGTTACATTTTCAACAACCCACGTATCTTCTACAAGGGAAGCAAATTTTAAATCGGAATTTGCAGCATCATAGAAGGCCACACCCAACAAACCTTGAGCAGAAATTTCAAAGGAAAGATGACGGTCAACAAACGCTGCGCCCAAACTTGAATCAAAAGTAAGAGAAGCGATATCTTCTATTCTCCACACATTGTCATTCAGCACAGCATGTTTTAATTTTTTGGAACTGTGAATGGAATAAATCACATGCGGAATATTTGATGCATCAAATTTGAGATCACAATATTCGTTTGAAGTGATGGTGTCATCAATGGTGGAGGTATCCCAGCTTTGAGTTGAAGCATTGTAGATGGAAAATTTTAGCGCACGAGTTACAGCTGGATTTTGATTCACCAACGTTGGAGTGTCTTGACTCGCTTGCACAAAACAAACAGCAGGAATTTCATTGCTGTTGATATCAATGCCAATTTGATATGAGCCATACTGAGACTGGTTGCTTGCCAAGGTGGAAGAAGAAGCATAGTCGTGCGCAAATGCCTGTGTGCTCAAGAAGAGAACGGAAAATGCGAATGCAAAATATTTTGTTCCAGTTTTCATGTTGCCCCCGAAGAAGAAAAGAGCAACTCCCGTGCCAATGCAAGATTTTTAAAAAGGGCGTTTCAGTCCATTATAATCTTGAGAATTGACAATCGGATTTAATTTTGACGTTCTAAACTCAACAGACCTCTCAATATGAGAAAGAAGGAAATATGAAAAAGCATCTCTACATTGCCGGAAACTGGGAAGAGGCTTCGAATGATCATCCCCTTGTAAATTCCTATACGCAAAAGGAAATTGAGCGTATTCCACTCGCAAGTGCTGAGCAGGTTGAGCGAAGTCTTGCCGCAGCTGAAGCAAGTTTTTCCGAAACCAAAAAGTTAAGTGTTGGAGAACGAAAGGATATTCTTCACGATCTGCACACGCTTATTTCACATCAAGAAAAAGAATACGCTGAATGCATAAGCCTTGAAAGTGGAAAGGCTTATCAAAGTGCACTTGGTGAAGTGAAGCGAGCACTTGCAACCCTTGAACTCTGCAGCGAAGAGCTCAACACGTTTTCTGAAAGAATTAAAATTCAGCCGAAGAATACTTCGCATAGTGTTGTCTATGGCTATTTTCCCATTGGTCCGGTTTTGGGAATTACACCATTTAATTTTCCACTGAATCTTGTGATGCACAAACTTGCGCCAGCTTTGGCTGTGGGAAATCCCATCATTATTAAAGCCGCGCTTGATACGCCTGGCCCGGCAATGATGTTGGCGCGTGATATTGGCAAAACGGCATGGCCAAAAAAGGCTTTGTCTGTTTTAACCTGCAAGCATGAGCAATCGGAAACCTTGGTGAAAGATGATCGCATCAAAAAACTTTCGTTTACGGGAAGCGCTGAGGTGGGATGGAAATTAAAAACCTTGGCCGGAAAGAAAAAAGTAACCTTGGAACTTGGCGGAAATGCGGGAGTGATTTTGTGCGACGATGCAAACGTGCATCGTGCAGCAAAAGTGTTGGCGATGGGAGCATTTGGAAACGCAGGCCAGAGCTGTATTTCCACGCAGCATATTCTTGTGCAAGATTCCATTTACGAAACTTTTCTGACTCTGTTTGTGGAAGAAACAAACAAGCTTATGGTTGGAGATCCGCTTGAGCCTACAATTCACATTGGAACAATGATTCACGAAAAAGCTGCAAGCAAAGTGGAATCATGGATTGAAGAAGCGCTTCAAGCTGGCGCGTCTGCAGTGTTGCGAGGCAAGCGCGAAGGAAATCTTTTATGGCCTACCATTTTGAAAAATGTTCCGCATCACGCGAAATTATTTCAAGAAGAAGTCTTTGGACCTGTTGTGCATGTAAGTTCGTTTTCAAAGGTGGAAAAAGCTTTTGATCTTCTGAATGCTTCCCGCTATGGCTTGTCTGCTGCGGTTTGGACGGAGGACGAAAAAAGAAAAGAGTTAGCCTTTTCTACTTTAGAGTATGGACAAGTGATAGTAAACGACTCCAGTTCATTTCGCGATGATGCAGCTCCATATGGCGGAGTAAAAGATTCTGGCATTGGCCGTGAAGGCCCGCATTTTGCGATGCGAGAAATGTGCGAGATAAAAGCATTGGTGCAGTTTCGAAATCAGTAATTAAAAAGTGAGGCGATTATGAAAAAAATAATTCTATTTCTTTTAGCAATAGTCATTTCATTTCCAGCGCTAGCTCAGTATAAAAGCGACCTTCCCGAAGGTTGGGAAGAACCAAAAGATATTCCTGCTGGTTATATCCCGCTTGAAGAGGTGCAAAAGAAGAAGAAAAATGTTCCACTCGAAAATATTCCTCCACAAAAAGAAGAGAAAACACTTACGCTTGAACCCAATACAGAAAATATTCCACCTGAAAAAATTCCAGCTCCACCTCCAGAGCCAACTCCATCACCTTTAGCTCCACAATCGCTTCCCGCACCTGAAGCAGCAAAGCAGCCAGTGATTACGGTTCCTTCGCTTGATGAAACTGAGCGTCCACTTTCTGTCCCACAAGAGGAAACGCTTGCGCCGTCTGCATCAGAGGTGAAGGAGCTTCCACAAAGAGAGACAAAAACGTATCTTGCTCCCAAGAGTGATCTGCCTGAAGGCTGGGAAGAACCAGTGCAAGTACCCGCTGATGCAGTGCCATTGCATGAAGTAGGAAAGCCAAAGGAAGTTTTGCCTGCTTCGCCACAGCCAAAAGATGAAATGAAAAAGAATACAAAGAAAAAAGTTATTTCGAAACCAGAGCTAGAAGCATCAGATGAAGCTGAATCTGAGCCACATAAATCACCACAGCGCTGGGAAAGTTTCTAGAGTGTGTGGACAATGGTTTTTGTTTGTCATTCCCGAACGACTCTGTCAGGAATCCAGATGTTCTGACAATTCCAAAAGAAAACAAGACAACTTTTTCCAACAAGTTCCGATAAAGCTTCATGGTCACCATTCCATCCCATTTGGGCATGCTCACGCCTTTTCTTGGCCGGCCTGGCCCTATGAACCAAGCCTGGGCGAGCCCTTTGCAGTCTACGTCTCCTGGCATCAGCACTGCTTTTGGGAACGGTGCTTTTTCCATGAAGCTTCAGGGTGCACCCACTCATCCTCTTTGGGATTTTCAGAAGCAGTTTTTAGAAACAGGCTTTGCTCGATACCAAGGCTGGCA
>PCXC01000051.1:4793-5163 GCA_002796345.1 Deltaproteobacteria bacterium CG11_big_fil_rev_8_21_14_0_20_42_23
TACATTCCAAAAAATGGCGATCAAGTTCACCTTCCGCCGGCTGGTGTGCTGTTTGTTTCGCATCGTGATTATTTGGTGCAACGCCTTGCTGATGAAGCTGGTGCACTGTTTGGCGCTAACGCTGTTGGTATTTTTCAAGGCGACAGAAAAAATCCAAACGCCGCAATTGTAAGTGCCAGCATTCAAACCTTGCTTGCCAATGCAGATGATTTTCCATGGGAACGTTTTGGCTTGGTGGTCTTTGATGAAGCCCATCATTATGTTCCAGAAAATGTATGGTCCCTCCCGCTGAGGCGCATGGGCTTTATGGCTGAGGATGGCAGCATCACCGGAAACTGGCCCAAGTTTGCACTGGGCTTAACCGCAACAC
>PCXC01000051.1:5183-6145 GCA_002796345.1 Deltaproteobacteria bacterium CG11_big_fil_rev_8_21_14_0_20_42_23
GGGGGGCCCTAAGGGTTGCTGCAGGCTGTGGATGTTACTGGGTTGTGGGCACGAGAAAAAAAAGTGATTCACAAGCCAGAATTAATTGACGTGAACCTTACGGAAGAGGTTTCCACCTTAAGCGGTGAAGCTTTGGGTGCATTGCTTTCCGATATTTTTTACAAAGAGCTCAACCGCGGCGAACAGTTTCATCACAGCATTGTGTTTGTAAGTAGTGTGGACCAAATTGCAGGAACCGTTGCAACATTAAACGAAGTTGGAATTTCAGCTGAAGGCATTACGGGCGAAACTCCTCAAGCTGAACGTGATGCCATTTTTGAACGCTTTCGAAGTGGTAAAACACGAGTGCTCGTGAATTTTGGCGTGGTGGATGAAGGCCTCAACATTGAAAGCGTTGAAGTGGCCGTGCTTGCTTATAGTTCGAACTCGCGCCGCAAAGTGGTGCAGCATATTGGCCGCGTAAGCCGGCTTGATTCGCCCTCTGCTCTTGTGGTTGATTTGGGCGGAAACATGAGAAGGCATCACCTGGAAATCCAGGCCAGATCTATCTATGCGCAAGAAGGGCCAACGCTTACAAGGCAAGAAGCTGGAGAAACACGCGGCGCACGACCTGCACCAAAACGAAGTGGAACGGCTGTAATTGCAGGTTCTGGTGAAGTGTATCTCATCGGCACAACACCGGTAACGAATGACATTGCAACCACCTTTTCACACTTGAACATTTCTGCAGCTGACATCACCAGAGCAGCTTATCGCTTAAACATGAGTGCTGATCGCATTTTTGCTTATGCCAATAGCCTTGCCGTTCCGGCCTCACTTGAAGAAGTGATTCAAATGTCACGCGAGCTTGGCGATGCTGAAAATATTCTTCAAGCCGCGTGGGCACATGAGCGTGTTGCGCAAATGGCGCTCACACATCCGTATCCGCCTGACACCAGTGAAGAGTATGCCGCGTTCTACGA
>PCXC01000051.1:6166-16499 GCA_002796345.1 Deltaproteobacteria bacterium CG11_big_fil_rev_8_21_14_0_20_42_23
TGGGGGAATACTTCCGGATGTTGTTGGAATATCAAATGCCATGTTGGAGCGGTATCTCAACGGTCAGCAAAAGCTGGAAGAAGTATACCAGAGCAAAGTTTGGTTTGAAGAAGGCTTAAGCTTGATTGAAACTTTTGGAAGTGGTGAAGAACAGCAACAGCAAGGCTTCAACTTCTTAAACGCAGTTCTTCCTGCTGACTATGCAAAGCTTGAACTTAAAATGCTTAGCTTAACGCGTGAACAAAGAGCTTTATTGCTTTATCAACAACAAGCTCAACGCATCATCAATACGCATCTCGAAAAAATAGCAACTGGAGAAGCAAATGTCCTCCGTTTACTTGTAACCGCATTGCTCACAGCACATCCTGAATTCAGGGGGAAACTAAAAACAATAATGGAAAACTTGCCTAGGCAAAATCAAACAACAGCTCTGCGCATGTGGATTGAAGAGGATGACGTCACGTTTTCAGGCCATCTCGCCCCAGACGAATTTTACGGACAAGTAAAAATGCTTCTCACCCAACACCTCGGCGTTTCTGAAGCTGACGCCAAATGCTTTATTGATGCTGATCGCAGGGCAAGAGGTGTTTAGAGTTGTGAGGCTGTTGTTTCTCACTGCAAGAACTCTAACTCCCCCAACCCCCTCTTAATCTAAGAGGGGGAAATTGTCAGAGGAGATTCTTCTCTTCGTTCAGAATGACAAAGCAAAAAAAGTATTAAGTACCATCGCACTATTGTCCTATTGAACCATCACCCCAGTCTTACTTCATATGACGTAGACGCAATGCGTTTCCGATAACGGAGACAGAACTTAAGCTCATGGCGGCAGCTGCGATGACAGGGCTGAGAAGAATTCCGAAAAAGGGATAGAGTAAGCCTGCAGCAAGAGGAACGCCAAGGGCGTTGTAGAAAAAGGCAAAGAAAAGGTTTTGTTTGATGTTGCGCATGGTGCCTTTGCTTAACAAACGTGCTTTTGCAATGCCACGAAGATCGCCTTTTACTAAAGTAACCGCGGCGCTTTCCATAGCAACATCGGTTCCTGTTCCCATTGCAATTCCCACTTGAGCTTGAGCAAGTGCCGGAGCATCATTGATGCCATCTCCAGCCATAGCAACAACTGCGCCCGAAGCTTGAAGGTCTTTTATTTTTTGAAGTTTTTGTTCGGGTAAAACTCCTGCGAGAACTTCATCAATCTGAAGTATTTTGGCAACGGCACGTGCGGTTTTTTCATTATCCCCTGTGACCATGATCACCTTTATACCTTCTTTATGTAAGGTTTTGATTGCGTCAGGTGTTGAGCTTTTGATGCGATCGGCGATGCCGATAATGCCAACAAGTTTTTCATCACGTGCAAAGTAGATGAGTGTTTCAGCTTTTTCTTGAAGCTGTTTTGCTTTTTCTTCAAGTGGAGAAAGATCAATGTGCATTTCATCCATCAGCGTTTTGTTTCCCAGGGAAATGCTTTTGCCTTCAACGTTTCCCCTTACGCCTTTTCCAGTGAAGGCTTCAAAATGTTGGACAGAATAGAGTGAAAGGTTTTCTTCGCTCGCTTTTTCGAGAAGAGCAGCGCCAAGTGGATGTTCGCTTCCCGCTTCTAAACTTGCGGCGTAATGAATAAGTTCGGTGTGAGAAAAATTTTCAAGCGTTTCGAGAGATTTTACTTTTGGCTTTCCCTCCGTGAGTGTTCCCGTTTTATCGACAAGCAATACATTCACCGTGCGCAAGATTTCGATGGCTTCGGCATTTCTAAACAGAATTCCAGAGCTTGCTCCCTTTCCCGTTGCAACCATGATGGATAAAGGTGTCGCGAGACCAAGTGCACAAGGGCAAGCAATGATTAAAACGGAAACAGCATTGATAAGAGCGTAAGCCATGCGAGGCTCTGGCCCAACGAAGGCCCAAACGGCAAAACTTAACATCGCGCAAGCAATCACGGCGGGCACAAAGTAAGCCGACACTTGATCGGCAAGTTTTTGAATAGGAGCTCGGCTGCGTTGTGCTTCACTTACCATGTGAATGATGTTGGCCAATAATGTTTCGGCGCCAACTTTTTCTGCCCTCATGAGCAAGGTAGAATTTTTGTTTAAAGTAGCAGCGATAATTTTTTCAGATTTCTTTTTTAAAACAGGAGTTGGTTCTCCGGTGATCATTGATTCGTCGATGAAGCTTTCGCCTTCAAGTATAATTCCATCAACAGGAATTTTTTCTCCTGGGCGGATGCGCAAAACATCTCCCACTTTTACTTCATCTAATGGGATGTCTTCTTCCTTTCCATTTTCTCTCACAATTCGCGCTTGCTTCGGAGCAAGATCTAGCAAGGCTTTAATGGCGCTGCTAGTTTGTGCTCTCGCTTTAAGTTCCAAAACCTGACCCAAAAGAATTAACACAACGATGCTTGCTGCTGCTTCAAAATAAACTGCAACTTGTCCCTCATTGGTTCGAAAAGAATCTGGAAAAAAATCAGGAAAGAGAGACGCGATGAGGCTGAAAAAATAGGCCACACCAACACCAATGCTAATAAGGGTAAACATATTGAGTGATTTGTTGACGATGGATTTCCATCCACGAACGAAAAAAGGATAAGCTCCCCATAATACTACTGGCGTGCAAAGTGCGAGTTCGATGAAGCGGAGAGTGGAAGCTTGAACCCAGCGTTCGAAAAAAGCTTCCTTCATCAACATGCTGCCCATCGTAATAACAAGAAGAGGAAGGGTGAGGAAAAGAGTAATCCAGAAACGTTTTTTCATTTCACGCAACTCAGAATTATCGTGATCAGAAAATGGATTTTTTGGTTCAAGTGCCATGCCGCAAAGCGGGCAATCACCCGGCTCTGCGCGGATTACCTCAGGGTGCATTGGGCATGTCCACTCTTGAGAGGTGATGTTGTTTTCCTGTAGCTCAGAAAGTTTCTTTTTTTTATCGTGGGAATGATGATGGCAACACTCTGACATAAGTTCTCCTATTTAGGTTTAATCGCTTTCGTGCTGTTTTCGATCCAGTCAAGAATAACTGCTTTATCGGCTGGCGTTAGTTTCGAATTCCAATGCATAAGTTTGTATTGAAGAGGAGGCATGTCGTTTTCTTCCAGCACTTCATCAAGTTCTTCTAATTGTTTTTGTGCGCTGGGATGATGGCCAGCAAAGGGAAAGCCGTTGGTCATATCCATATGTTCTAGGCCTTCTTCGATATCGCTATCCATAAGTTGTTTTATACCAGGAACTTTGTAGTACCACGGATACACGGTGTTTTTGGAGTGACAATCAAAACATTTTGCTTCGAAAATAGGCTTTACCTTTTTTTGGTAATCAAGGTTGATTGACTGCAAAGTACTTGGTGATGCAGTTTCTAGCTCGGGTGCATTTTTTGCTTTTTCATTTTCATCTGCCAAAAGAAAATGAGTGGAAAAAAGAAACGTTCCACACATAACGAGCGTGAGTGTGATTTGTTTTTTCATAACTTTATCCTTCTTTCATTTTAACTTCTTGATGAGAAAATTCCTTTTGCTTCAAGCTCATAAAAAGAAGTGGAATAATAATGAGCACTAACACTGTTGAGCTGAGCATGCCACCAATTAGCGGAGTTGCAAGTGGCTTCGTCAGATCAGATCCGGTTCCCGTTGACCACATGATTGGAATCAGGCCAATAAGCGAAGTGCCAACGGTCATCAGTTTTGGACGAAGTCTCAAAAGAGATCCTTCAAGTGTGGCCTGATAAATTTCGTCTTTCGTAATGGGAATGCCTTGCTGGATGCGGGTTTCCAAGGCTTCGTTTAAATACACCAGCATCACCACTCCTGTTTCCACCACAACCCCCGAAAGCGCAATATACCCAACCCACACGGCCACACTAAAATTGTATCCCAAGAGCCATTGCAGAAAAAGTCCGCCAATGAGGCCGAAGGGAACCGAAAGGACCACCAGCAAACTTTCGCTCCACGAGTGAAAAGTGAAATAAAGAAAAAGAAAAATAATCAGAATCACCGCCGGAATGAGCAGTTGAAGTTTTTGTTTTGCACGAAGTTGATTTTCATATTGTCCGCTCCACGAAAGATAATAGCCTTGAGGAAGTTTTATTTCTTTTTCCAGTTTTGCCTTTGCTTCATCCACAAAACTTCCTACATCGCGGCCTCTCACATTCAAAAAAACGATGGCGCGGAGCAGAGAATTTTCACTGCTTATCATTGGTGGGCCAGAGGTAATGTTGATGTTCGCAACTTGACCTAACGGCACTTGCACTCGTGGCGCGGGGTTGCGCCAGTTCCAAGCATTTGCAACCAAAACTTGTTTTAAGTTTTCGGGATCGTTACGAAAATCTTTTGCGTACCGAACTCGAATAGGAAAGCGAGAGCGTCCTTCAATAGCGGTTGAAATATTCATTCCACCGATTGCGGTTTCAACCATGTCTTGAACATCGCCAACGTGCAAACCCAGTCTGGCTGAGGTTTCGCGGTTCACATCGATGTCCAGATATTTTCCACCCATCACTCGTTCGGCATAAAGATCTACCGTTCCTGGAATATTTTTTAAAACTTTTTCAACTTGAAAAGCCAAGTCTTGTAAGGTGTTGAGATCATCTCCAAAAATTTTCACGCCCAAATCAGTTCGTACTCCTGTTGCGAGCATGTTGATGCGGTTAATAATGGGCTGTGTCCATGCGTTGGTGACGCCTGGTATTTGAAGTAGTTCATTTAATTCGGCGATGATGTCATCTTTGGTAATCCCGGATCTCCACTCACTTTTTGGTTTGAGTGTGATGATACTTTCGATCATTGAAACAGGAGCGGGATCTGTTGCGGTTTTTGCGCGTCCAACTTTCCCAAGAACAGATGCAACTTCAGGATGATTTGAAATAATTTTGTCTTGCACTTGCACAATTCGCTTCGCCTCGGAAACCGTGACGTTTGGCAGCGTTACTGGCATGAAGAGCAAGCTGCCTTCATCTAAAGGCGGCATAAATTCTTTTCCGATTCTGGTAGAAATTCCAAGTGAAATCAAAAAGAGAAGAAGTGTTCCGATGAGAACTTTTTTCTTGTGGTGAAGAGACCAAACAAGTGCTGGTTGATAGAGTCGAGAAAAAAATCGAGAAAGGCGATTATCTTTTTCACTTCTGAATTTTCCCTTCATAAACAAATTCATCAAAAGAGGAACAAGCGTTATCGCAATGAAGGCGGCGGCCAACATGGCAAAGGTTTTGGTGAAAGCGAGTGGATGAAAAAGTTTTCCTTCCTGACCTTCCAAAAGAAAAAGAGGAGAGAAAGAAAGAATAATAATCAGGAGTGAAAAGAAAATAGGTCGTCCAACTTGCTTGGCCGATGTAAGTATAATTTCTTTTCGTTCTTCTTCTGTTTTTGGTTTTCCACTTTCCAGATGTCGATACGCATTTTCCACCATCACCACGGAAGCATCCACCAGCACTCCAATGGCAATGGCAATTCCACCTAAGCTCATAATGTTGGATGTGATGCTCAAGTATTTCATGAAAATGAGAGAAACCAATATGGCAATTGGAAGTGAAATGATAATCACAAGCGCACTTGGAAAGTGATACAGAAAAAGAAGAACAATGAGACTCACAATAATTATTTCTTCAAGCAGTGTGTGTTTCAAAGTTGAGAGAGCCCGCTCGATGAGGTTGGATCGATCGTAGGCAGTTTTGATGCTTACACCTTGCGGAAGACCTTTTGCAATTTCTGCAATTTTTGCTTTTACGAGATCGATCACTTCTTTTGCATTTTCACCATAGCGCATCACGACAATTCCACCCACCACTTCACCGTCGCCGTTTTTGTCCAGCAAGCCGCGGCGAATGTCTGAGCCAAGTTGAACTGCTGCAACATCCTTTACAAAAACAGGAGTTCCTTTTTCATTTACGCCCACCACAATATTTTCCAGGTCAGTTTTTGATTTGATGTATCCTAATCCGCGCACAACATATTCGATGTTGTTCATTTCAAGTAATTTTCCACCAACATCGTTATTGCTTTTTCTCACTGCAGCTACAATGTGTTGAAGATCTACGTTGTGAGAAAGAAGTTTGTTGGGATTCACATCAATTTGATATTGTTTCACAAACCCGCCAACGCTTGCTACTTCTGCAACTCCGGGCACCGAGTTTAATTGATAGCGAATGTACCAATCTTGTAAGGTGCGAAGTTCACCTAAGTCGTGCGTTTCACTTTCCACGGTGTACCAGTAAACATGGCCAACGCCAGTTCCATCTGGGCCAAGTGTTGGCATAACTCCATCTGGTAAAAGTCCGCTTGCGAAATTGAGTTTTTCTAACACACGAGTTCGTGCCCAATAGACATCAACATCATCTTGAAAAATCACATAGATGAGAGAGTAGCCAAAAAAAGATTGAGCGCGCACAACTTTTAATTTTGGCAAGCCTTGCAAATTGCTGGCAAGGGGATAAGTGATTTGATCTTCGATTACTTGCGGAGATCTTCCTTGCCATTCGGTGTAGACGATGACTTGGTTGTCTGAGAGATCGGGAATGGCATCAACAGGAGTGTTGAATGCAGCCCAAAATCCCCACAAGATGAGGAGAAGATAAAATAAAATAATCAGCATTTTATTTTTTGTGGAATATTCGATTATTTTTTCAATCATAGCTTGCTCCTAATGCTGATGTGCCGGCGTTGTGCCTTGTTCAAAACTTGAGTTGAGTTCGGCTTCAGAATCAAGCAGGAAGCCGCCTTGCGAAACAACTTCTTCGCCTTCACTTATTCCTTCTTCTACGATGAAGTGATCATCAGCTTTTTCTCCCAACACAATGCTTCGCGGCGCAAAATGATTTTTTTCAACGACAACCCAGACAACTTTTTTTGTTCCGGTGTTAATGACACTGGAACTTGGAATGCTTAAGTGTTCACCAAGATCGAGGTGAATTTCAGTGTGAGCAAACATTTCTGGAAACACTTGAGTTGCGTGAGATGCGTTAACTTGAATGCGTACTTTTGATGTACGAGTTGTGTGATCGAGGACAGGGCTTATTGCTGCTACAGTTCCAAAAACGGGTGAAGCATTTTTTCCAAAATGGATTTTAACTTGTTGTCCTTGTTTTATATTTTTGAGTTCTTCTTCATACACGGAAGCATTGATCCATACTGGTTTTCCTGGCGATGTGATATAAAGCGACTCATCTGCTTTTTTTGTTTTTTGAAGTATGCGGAGTTCTTCTTTGCTGATTCCAAGAAGTTCTAATTTTTTTTGTGCCGCTTGAAGAAGTGTATTGTTTTGGGCGTGAATATCAGAAAAACCACTTCGTGAAGATGACTGTGTAAGGTTCAGTGCGCTAATGTATTCTTGTTCAGCGATAAAAAGCTCGCGATCATAAGCCACAATACTTGCTGCTCGAAGAGTTTTGAAAAGATTTTTCTTTTCCACTTTGGTGGTAGCAACATTTCCCAACATTTGCTGCTGAGGAGAAAGGCTAAGCGTTTTGATTTCGTTACTCAAACTCTCTTTTGCATTTTCTTCATGACGCTGCGTTTCTTTTTTAATCAAGCGCATTCCACAGATAGGACAGTTTCCTGGTTTGTCCTGTTTGATTTGCGGATGCATCGAACAAGTGTAGTACACATTTTCTTGTTCATGCTGATGCGTATTCTGAAAAACAGTGTGATACAGAAAATAACTTCCCACGGCTAAAAGAAAAAGCAGTGCTGCAAGAAAGTATTTTTTTTGTGTTGATTTATTCATGGCTTTCTCCTCGTGGTGAAGCAAAGTTTTTTCCTAAAAGATAATTTAATTTTGCAACGGCTTGCGCAGAACTGGTTTCAGCAGCGACAAGTTCTAGCTCAAAATGTTGAACTGAAAGTTGATTTGTTAACACATTGATAAATTCAATTTTTCCAGTTTGATATGCACTTTTTGAATTCGCAAAAGCAGCTTTGGCTTGTGGTAACAAAGCTTGGCGGATGAGCGTTTGTTTTTTTTGCGTTCGTTTAAGCTCAGCGGTGATTTCTTCAAGTGAAGAGGAAAGTCTGTTTTTAGTAGATTGAGCTAAAGCTTGTGATTGTTGAAGCAGAGCTTTGCTTTCAAGTATTTTTTTATTTTGTTTTCGAGCCGCAAAAATCGGCAAAGGAACAGAAAGAGAAACGCTAAAAAAATCTTCTCCTTGAACAGGATCGTTGGCCATAAAGGCACGTTGTCTATAAGCCAGCCCAAGATCCACATTGGGAAGTGCCGAAAGCGTTGCGAGTCGTTTTTCCATTTTTGCAACGTCAATTTGTTTTTGTGAAATGAGATAACGCCAGTTTGTTTTTTGAGCTTTGGCAAAAAGAATTTTTGCTTCGGGAGATATTTTTGAGTTTGGAGTATTTTTCGAAAACAAAAGTTTTTCTTCTAAAGCATGACCAACTAAAAATTCAATGTGACTTCTCAAGCTTGTTTGTTCTTTTTCTAAATCCAACAATTGTTCTGCAGTGCTGCCATAATCAATTTGCGCCTTCAGCACATCTTGTTCTGTGGACATGTTGCTTGCAAATTTTTGTTGTGAAATGGCAACTAATTCTTTCGAAATGTTTTGGTTACGTTTTATAATGTCAATGGAACGCGTTATCAAAAAGTATTGATAATAGTGATGCTGCAATTCCCAAATAATTTTCCCAATCGTATCTTGAGCCTTCAGCGCTTCTGCATCAGATTGAAGTGAGGCCTTCTTTTTGGAAGTTCCTTTTTTCCCGGGGAAGGGAATGTTTTGCTTCAAGCCATATTGAATGCCACTCATCGGTGTTCTTTTGAGTGAGGGATCTCCCACGGGAACGTTCGAAAACTCTACACTTGCGCGTGGATCATCCCAAGCGCCGGCTTGTGGAATTCTGGCTTCGGCTGCAAGAAGGCTTGCCTTTGCGGCTTGAATTTCAGGATTGGAAATGAGGGCTTCTTGAATTAACTGCTCAAGACCCATTCCATTCCCAGCCAAAGTGGGAGCGCTCACAAAAACTTGAGCTAAAAAAAGTGCGAGAAAAATACGTTTCATACTTTATCCTTATCGTAAAAAAGATCATCACCGCCATGCGAATGGCGTACGAAAAAGATAAAGCTTAAATGGTGAAAACGTTTTTGATGAGGTAAAGCGGTGGCGCGGAAGAAGAGTGAAAACGTTCATGCTCTGACGTAAAGAAGTTTTGTTTTACCACTTGAACATCAAGTGAGCTGAAGAGAATGGTGGCAAAGCCAAGGAGGGTAAAGTGTTGAAGTGAGTTTACTTCTGAAAAAGCTTGAAAAAACTGATCCGAATTGTGGGTGCAGTTTGATTTTTGCGTTTGAGGCTCGGTTTGTTCTTCTTGTTGGTTTTCGCAGCAGCTATGAGTTGACGTTTCGAGAGACTCACTTGCTTGACATACCGAGGCACACACCAGTGCAGCCGACGAGCAGAGCCAAGCTGCAAGCAGAATCCAACGAAAATTCTTTTGGGCCAACTTTTGCATAGATAGAATAATGATGAACTCTATTTGCTTGAAATACAAGCACTTTTTTTCAAGTGCTTGGAATAAAAGACCATTTTTGGGCTGAAAAAAGCCTTCAAAACGTTAAAAAACACGAAACTTTTTTCTTCATCCCACGATAAAGGCGAGAGATGAACGATCAGATTTAGAATGAAAAGGAGTGAATATGGCTGGAATTTTACAATTGGGAATAGCGGCTAAAGCCCCTTCGCTTGCTTCTTCGCTAGCATCTGTGAATGCTGCCTTTGCGGGCAGAAATCTTAGCAAAGCCCCGGCTTTTTTTGTGGGACATGTTTCAGCGCCTTCACTTTCAAGGCCATCAGCACCAACACTTTTTGCGCGCTCTGCTGTAGCAGCGCTTGCGGTGGCGAGTGCTGCGCCATATTCGGAAGAAACAGCGCCGGGTTCATGGTTTGTCTTGTTGCCGGCACTGTTAACAGCCATTACTTTTGCGGCAAAGCTTGCTCGCTCTCAAAAACCAAAGAGTCTCGATCTTGCAAATATCGCCTTCTTTGCATCGCTTTCAGTGTTTGCAGCATCAGTAGGTATTACGCTTGGTCTCGATCCATGGCCGCAGCCGCAAGGCCACATTTCAGAGCTTGGAAAATTGCTTGGATCTGCGTTTGTTGGCGGAGGCTTCGCTGCACTTTCTCCTGAGCGTCGAAAACAAATTCTTGCTACCATTTTCCGTACTTTATCGGACGATTAGAACAAAAGGGGCCAAGTCTTTGCCCCATTTTTTGGGGAAGGATTTATGAAGGATCAATAATTTGAAGTTCGCGGATACTTGTGCTGCTAGGGCGTGTTAACACTATTTAAGACCCTCCACGATAAGCACGAAAAGAATAAAGCCAATGAACATGATGTCGAGCTTTTCAA
>PCXC01000052.1 GCA_002796345.1 Deltaproteobacteria bacterium CG11_big_fil_rev_8_21_14_0_20_42_23
ATTTCAAACGCCCTTTTTTCAACAACACCAAACCGTAAACCACTCTCATTACTCACTTCGATGTGCTCATGGAGGGTTTTTCAGGGGGGACTAAATAGAAACACACCTCTTGAACTTTCACGTCAAAACTATCGCTTCTTTTTAGATATCCCACCAGCATTGCGATAAACTAAAACACCGTTTTTCTTCCCATGGCTTTTCGAAGTAAAAAACGAATGGGATGAATGCACTCTGTTAACTTTTGTGGCAGAGGAGATGGTTCGTCGCAAACAAGCGATGCAATTGTTTCTGCGCCCATAAAACTTGAAAGCAAGCCACGCGAAGCATGAGCAATGTTTACATAAAGTCCGTGATGAAAAAGTTCTTCCGGAGGAGTGTATTTAAGTTTTAGAGATTGAAAATATTCTTGAAACATTTTTTCATTTGGAGCGGGGCCAATAATTGGCATTCTGTCGGGAGCAACAGATCGAAAACCTACGCTGCCATCAAGTGTATTTTCATGTTTGACTATGTCGATATTTGATAAATGCTCTTTGAGCAAAGCTAAGTTGTGAAGGTGTGAATGGTGTTCAAGAGCTTCATTTGTTTTTTCGGGTTCGAAGCTAGCGCCCACCATATGCAGGTTTGCAGAGCATGGAACAAGATAGCCGCGGTAGCACAAAATTGTTTTAAGCTGAGAAAGTGCTTTTTCATTGTGCAAAAAACTCACTTGCCCCCTAATTTTTTGAAGTGGTATCCATTGGGTTTGTTCAAACTGTTTGGCTTCATACGCATTAGTGATTACCTCACAGCTTGAAAGGTATTCATCATTTTTTGTAGATACTTTCCAAAATTTATTTTCCTTTTTGATGTTTTGAATCCCACTTTGTGGATGAAGTGTAATGTTGGGATTTGTGAGAATTGCTTTGCACAAGTCTTTTGGGAAAAGCCAAGAGCCCTGCGGAAAGTAAAGCGCATCATGCTTTAGCTGAATGCCCGCAATTTCACTTGCTTCACGTGAAGAAACAAAGTGAAAAAAATCTTTCGGTATTTTTTCTGAAAGTTCAAAAAAAATATTTTTATCTTTTGCTTTCGAGGCAAGGTATAACATTCCGCAGGAATGATACTCAAAACTATATGTTTGCTGTATGTCTTCAAGCTGTCTCAATGCAAAAAGATAAGAAGTTAGATAAAACTGACTGTGTAAGTTTAGTGTTCTTGAAAGGTTGGGAAATAAAACTCCAGCATGATGTTTTTCTGGAAAAAGATTTGCTTCAGTTTTTTCATCAAAGAGGTGAACTTTCCAACCACGCTTCGCAAAAGCATGTGCAGTAATGCATCCAGAGATGCCGGCTCCAATAATGGAAACGGTTTTTTCTTTTGCGCTTGCTTGAAACCGTGGAGAAAAATACCACGTCTTTGCTTTTGTTTCGTCTGTACAAAAATGTCCGAAAATCATTTCGCGTTTTTTTCCGAAGCCTCGCTTTTTTTCTGTTTTAAACCCGTTGGCTTCTAACGCTTTTTGCACAAGGCTTGCAGCGGTGAAGCTTGAAAAGGTTGTTCCTTTTTTACTCAAACGCTTCATTTCTGAAAAAATCTTTTCACTCCACATTTCAGGATTTTTTTTCGGCGCAAACCCGTCTAGAAACCATGCATCAATTTTTGTGGAAACTTGCTCTAAATTTTTTGCAGCATCGCCGTAAAGAAGGGTGAGTGTAACTTTCCCGTCTGCAAAAGAAAGTTTGTGGAATCCTTCGCACGCAAGCGGAAGGTGTGCCTGCAGCTCTTTGCCTTTTTCTGCTAGTTCGGGATGAAATGATAAAAGCTGTTGGTGATCGCTTGGCGAAAGTGGGAATTGTTCTGTGGAAATAAAATGAAGTCTCGCATCTTGTGGCGCAATTTTTTCCCACTTATCCCAAGTATAAAGAAAATTAAGCCCAGTTCCAAAACCTGTTTCGGCAATGGAAAAATGTTGCGCCTCTGAAAGCCGCTCTGAAAGCTGGTTTCCGTTCCAAAAGACATATTCAAATTCTTCTTTGGCACCAGCACGCGAAAAGTAGACATCATCAAATGTTTTTGAAATGACGTTTCCTTGAGCGTCGATGTGTATTTGAGCCTGTTCCAGTTTCATGACAGCTGTGTCTAGAATGTAATACAGAAGAAAAGCAAGCGTTCTCGTTTCATTGACAAAGCCTTGAAAATCGGCTTTTGTCCCGAAAATTGTGAGCGCGAACACAGCTTGCATGCTTGCAAAAGTAAAAGGGGAGCTATGAATATCTTTGATTATGATCCGCGCGAAGGAAAGGTGTTTCAAATTCTTTCTGAAACCGCTCAGCTTTTGACGAAAAAATGTCCGCTTTCAACAGATCAACTTAAAACCTTATATTCCGATATGTGTGTAGCGCGTGCACTTGATGACAAAGCTTTTCTCTTGCAACGCCAAGGACGGCTTGGAACTTTTCCGCAGCTTAAAGGTGCGGAAGCCATTCAAATTGGGGCTGCCACTGCGATGAAAAAAGAAGATTGGCTTGTGCCAAGTTATCGTGAAATTGGAATGATGTATAAACGCGGCGTGCCTTTTTCAAATGCTTGGCTTTTTTGGCAAGGAAATGAAATTGGCGCAAAATTTCCTGATGACGTGAAAGTGGCTCCCATTGCGGTTCCGGTGGGCTCGCAACTTTTGCACGCCGTTGGCATTGCTTGGGCTGCAAAATTAAAAGGTGAAAAACTTTCGGTGATTGCATGTTGTGGTGATGGAGCAACCAGCGAAGGTGAAGTGCACGAGGCTTTCAACTTTGCTGGCGTCTATCAACTTCCCATTGTATTTCTTGTTTCAAATAATCAGTTTGCCATTTCGGTTTCTCGAAAAAATCAAACCGCTTCAAAGACCATCGCGGAAAAGGCTTATGGCTATGGATATGCGGGCGTTCAAGTGGATGGCATGGACGCGCTTGCAATGCATGAAGCCACAACGCAAGCGCTTCATCATGCGCGTGCTGGAAATGGCCCGGTGTTACTTGAAGCACTCACCTATCGTTTGTGCGATCACACCACAGCTGACGATGCAAAAATTTATCAAGATCAATGTGAAAAAGAAAAGTGGATGGAAAAAGATGGCGTGAAAAGATTGAAAACATATCTCGAGCGCGAAAAAATATGGACAGCAGCAGATGAAGAAAACCTGCAAAGCCTTGCTACACAAGAAGTAGAGAAGACAGTAAAAGCATTGGAAGCATGCCCAGGTCAAACACCAGAAGAAATTTTTGGCCACACGTTTGAACAGATGACACCAAGGCTTGCAGAGCAGTTGGAAGATTTAAAACAATTTCATTCCTCCCCTTAGATTAAGGGGAGGTTAGGTGGGGTTATTGTTTCTACACTCAAAAACCGTAACTCCCCCAGCCCCTCTTAATCTAAGAGGGGAGAAAATAATTTGAAAGGTATTTATGCCGATACGAACAAATATCCAAGCTGTGAATGAAGCGCTTCACTTGGCGATGGAACGTGAAAAAAATATTGTGCTTTTGGGCGAAGATGTGGGCAAGTTGGGCGGAGTGTTTCGCGCAACGCAAGGCTTGCAAAAAACCTTCGGCGAAGATCGTGTTATGGACACACCGCTAGCAGAAGCAGGTATCATCGGTGCTTCCATTGGTTTGGCCATGAATGGCATGAAGCCAATTCCTGAAATTCAATTCATGGGTTTTGTGTTGCCGGCGATGAATCAAATCTTGGGCCACGCTGCGAGACTTCGAAACAGAACCCGCGGCCGCTTCACCGTGCCCATGGTGGTTCGCATGCCATGCGGTGGTGGCATTCACGCGCCAGAGCATCACTCCGAAAGCAGCGAAGCCTACTTCACGCACACACCTGGCTTGAAAGTGGTGATGCCGTCAACGCCTCATGACATGAAGGGGTTGTTGCTGGCCTCCATTGAAGATCCGGACACCGTTTTGTTTTTGGAGCACAAGCGCATTTACCGCGCTGTGAAAGGTGAAGTAGCAGAAAACTACTACACCATCCCACTGGGAAAAGCAGACGTGGTGTGCAAAGGAACAGATCTCACCATTGTTACTTGGGGCTACATGCGCCATCTTTCAGAGCGAGTTGCAGCAGAACTTGCAGAACAAAATGTTTCAGTTGAAGTGATCGACCTTCGAACTTTGGCGCCTTTTGATGAAGAAGCTATTCTTACGTCAGTGGCGAAAACAGGGCGTTTGCTGGTAGTGCACGAAGCACCACGAAATTGTGGTCTTGGTGCCGAAATTTGTTCTTTGGTCTGCGAAAAAGCCATCTACTCCTTAAAAGCAGCTCCCAAGCGGGTTACCGGCTACGACATTACCATGCCGCTGCCAAAGGGTGAAGATTTGTACATCCCCAGTGAAGAGCGCATTGTGCACGCTATTCAGCAAATCCTGAGCGAATAGGCTTGTTTTTCATTCAGTTGACGTTTGGGCCGCAAGTCGCTAAGTACTGCCGCCTATACAAAAATCATAAAAATAAGGAGAAGTTATGTTTGAGTTTAAATTCCCAGATGTTGGCGAAGGCATTAGCGAAGGCGTGTTGGTAAAATGGTGCGTGAAAGAAGGCGACACCGTAAAAGAAGACCAAGTTTTGGCTGAAGTGGAAACCGACAAAGCTGTAGTTGAAATTCCTTCCCCAAAAGCGGGAAAAATTGCAAAACTTCATGCCCAAGAAAATACCGAAATTAAAGTTGGTCAGGTGATTGTAAGCATCGAGGAATAATCCTTTGGCAGAGAAAAAAAACAGCGGACCTACCGTGGTAGGAAGTGTGAGTGATGAGCTCTTTGCAGAAAAGAGCTTTTCTGCTTTCAAAAAGCCAACACTTTCGCGAGCTCCAGAATTTGGCTCTGGCCTCTTGGCCTTGCCCCGCGTGCGAAAGCTGGCGCGCGAACGCAATATTGATCTCGAAAAAATAAAAGGCACAGGCCCCGGCGGCATCATTCGCGAAGAGGATTTGGGATAGTTTTTTTATCTCCTCTCCCTAAGGGAGAGGATTAAGGTGAGGGTGACAGCTTTTCAACATGGAACTTTTCTTCCTCCCCTTACTCCCCTCCCGCTAGGAGGGGAAACTTGAATCGAGAAGAATTGTCTGAAGCAACAAAAGTTAAAAAGAGGAAGATATGTCAGAAATAACAAAAGACGAATTTGGTGCAGTAGAAAAAACTCCTTTCATTGGCATTCGCAAAAGCATTGCGAAGCGCTTGAAGATGACCACCACTGCTGTGGCCATGGTAACGCACTTTGATTTTGCCGATGTCACTGAAGTGGCAACACTTCGTGCAGAAATGAAGGCAAGCGGCAAAGCTATCAGCTATATGCCTTTCATCATCAAGGCAGTTACGAATGCACTTTCAGAAGAGCAGCATAAAATTATTAATTCAGAACTCGACGAAGAAAATGGCAGCATTCTTTTCAAACGTTATTTCAATGTGGGCATTGCCGTGGATACCGAGCGCGGGCTGATGGTGCCGGTGATTCAGCATGCCGATAAGCTTTCGCTTGAAGAACTTGGTCAGTCGCTAAGTTCCATTGCCGAACGCGCGCGCAGCCGCACGATTAAGCTGGAAGAAATGCGCGGCGGCACCTTTACCATTTCAAACGTGGGCGCAGTTGGCGGCGCCTTTTCAACGCCCATCATGAACTATCCTCAAGCGGCTATTTTGGGCTTGGGCAAAATCACCGATGAAGCCATGGTGAAAAATGGCCAAATCGTCATCGGCAAGCGTTTGCCACTCTTCCTTTCCTTCGACCACCGCCTCATAGACGGAGCCGACGCCGGCCGCTTCCTCAATGCCATCATAGCTTCGCTCGCTGAACCGAAAAATTTGATGAAATAATTTTTCGCCTTGCAATCTCTTTTGTTTAGAGGTGAAGCTGCTTGCCGAGCAGTTCATCTTTCATCGCTTTAACCAGAGGAGAGAGTATGACAGTCGCTTTGCCTGCAGTTCCTTTTGCACATTTTGTTCAAGTTTCAAGCCTTGGTGCGCAGTTTTCGCAGATAAATACAGAGGGACATTCGGCAGCTCGATCCCTGGCCTTTTTTTCCAGAGCACCAATGGTAGCGGATGGTGTTACCGCGAAAGGGCCTATGTTTAGGAAATGTCGCTTGCTTGATAGTAGGACGGGGGAAAGGCTGCCTGCTTCGGAAGCAGTGTTTAAAGGCATTACCGCTCGGCAGTTTAAGAATGGAGTAGGAAATGTAATTTCAAAGAGAATCCGAATGATAGACTTGACACCGGGAACCAGCGAAACCTTTGCACATATGCTTCGTGAATTTTCGTTACCAGAATTCTACAGAGTTATTGACGTTGCTCGAAGTTTTGAAGTGGGCGCGTTACATGCGGTGGGGCAGGCGAATGGAGTGTTCTTTGAATCAAGAAAAAACGGAATACTTCGCATTGCATGCGCTGATGCAGCATTAAGAAGTGTTGGTATCGAACCACTTGCAGGTGAAACGGCAAGAAGCCCCCCTTATTTTCCAAACAGACCACTTGCTGCAGCGGAAGCACGGCGCGACCAGTGGCAATCTTCAGTGGTATTAACTAGCTTCTCATCAGAAAGAACAGGTGTGTGGAATTGAACAAGGTTTTTGAGTTGAAAAAGCATTAGATTTCAATTGTTTACAATGTTTATTGCTGAAAGTGGAGTTTTGTTTTTCAAGGAAAAAACTTTTTACGCAACTTTTTTGAAGAAGCTGCGATAAGGATTGTGAAACAGAAACTATAAACAAGGAGAGTTTTTATGATTATTGCACCTAGAGCACCATTAGCACCTTTTCAAACTTCTGTTATATTGCTCGGGAAAATGCACCCAAGTGATACTGCTCCCGCTATACAAACATCATCCCTTTTACTGCATGGTGTTAATAAAGTTGAATTTGACGCACCAACTTTTCGTCCAGTTACTCTTTTTGGAGATCCAGCATCTGAAGTTCGTTTTGAACGCTCCCAAAAGGCTCATACATATTTTGCTGCTGGTGTAAGGATTGCTGTTTATAACAAAGCTGTGGCTGTAGCAACAGCTGCAGGAGATGTTGATGCAGCTCTTCGCTTTGCATTGAACCCACTCCCAAAAAAGCCAATAGAGATTCTGGCAGATAGACTCGCTGATGAAATTCAAAAAGGCGCTATGCTTGCTGCAGGAACACTAGATGATATCTTTATAGCACTAACTTCTACAAGCTTGCGGATTGCCATTGATAACGAAGTGCTTAAAGCTATTATGGAAACTGCTCCAGTTCCAGTTGAGTATGAAACAGTTGGAACAGGCATGGGCAATATGGATCCTGTTGAGGTTCAAGCTTTTCCAACAGAAACAATATGGGGCAAACCAGACACCCCAGATTTTTCTAAAAGAGCATTTTTCGACTAAATGAATATTCTACGCATTTCCCCAAAAGAGGCAGGCCTCAACGGCTTGCCTTTTTTTTTACCCTCCATGCAGCGGTACTGATTTTCACTTCTGGAAAAAGGAACTTTCCTTTGCGGGAGCGCACTTTTGAGGCCCTCATCTCTTTGACAGCCTTAAAAAATGATGAAGGCCGAAATGTTGGACATATTTCCCGCGGCGCTTGAGCGGGAAATATGGAGCGAAGCAAAGGAAAGTTTCTTTTTTCCCAATTCAAATCAATTCCCGGAATTCCGCTTGACCTTCAGGTTTATATCCTTTAGCAGGGCAGCGTTTTATTATCCGGCTTGAAGCTACGAGTGGCTTTGGGCTTCATTTTCCGGAAGAAGGGAAGAAAAGATGACGAGAGCTTTTACTCCTCCTGTTGGAATTGCTGGGATAAGAAATGCGCCTGCTGTTTTCAGCTCGGCCAGAGTTTCTACATTGCCAGAGTTTGTATCCGCTTCAATGGCTGGGCATGAACTTAGCGGAGTAAACCCTGGTGTTCACCGTGCTTTTGCAACTGATTTTTTTCGCACTATGAGCAGAGCTGGGATTGGAAATCCGATTTGTCGCTATTTTGCGGTTGGTGATACACATATACCAGCTCTAGGTGCGAGTTTTACCGTTTCTCCAACTTCTCGGGCAAGTTTGGGGAGAATTACAAAAGCGTCATCTCAAGATGCCGCCTGTCTGCTTCGATTGCTTTTTGCTGAAGCTAGCTATGAAGCACTCAATGCTGGCCATGGCATCCACCTTTCGTTTGTGGATGATGTGCTTAGCCTTGTTTTTACTGAAGCTGCTTTGCAGGCGATGGGCTTGCAAACGGCCTTGCCTGGAGTGTTACCAATTCAAATCATGGGTGAAGCGAGCAGTGGCTGCCAATCTCGTGTAGCAATTCCTGCGGGTAATCCTGTGTTTCGACAACTTAAGGCGACAGAACCTGATGCTGAAACCTTTGCTTCAGGAAACAGAGAAGGAAAATCATAATGCGTATTCTTGTTCACCCTGCACCTAGAATGGTCACATCAGGTGAGGGAGTTTCTGCTTTATCAATTAAAACTCCTAAATTTAGTTCTTTTGCTCAATTTACTCAGGCAGTTGCAAGAACGCATTACCCAGCACTTGCTCCAGCCCGTGTTTTTCCTGCAGCGGTTTTGCGTTTTACAAGAATAGCAGGCTTGAGAGACCCTCAGTTCAGAAACTGCCGGTTTGATGAATCTTCACGGGGAATCGAAGTCTTTTTTTCACCTTCTTCTCCAGGGCGATGGTCCCATTTTGAAAATGTGGTGCAAACGGCACAGCGCGATAGAGGTATGCTTTATAGAGCATTGCTGAGAAGCCCAAGTGGTGTTGTAGATGCGGGTGCTGGAATATATCTAAGATACGATGAAAAAAGATCCTTAGGCATTGCTTTTACGACCGCTGCTTTAACCGTAATGGGCTTTACAGCCGAAGCTCGAGCATTAGATGCTCTAAACGACGCACCCTTGTCAGCCTTTTCCACTGAGGGTGCTGTCACTTTCACTTTAAGAGAAGGAAAGAAAAAGATTGTAGCAGGGAGAAACTCTTAATGCTCACACGAATATCTCTTTCAACTTTCATTACAAATGCCATGGCGGGAACGCCAGTGTCTAGCTTGCCAGCGGTGCAAACAGTTCAAACTGCTTCTCGTTATTTACACGCAGCCCAAGTTGGAGGTTTGAGCAATCCTGCTTTAAGCCGATGCAGTTATTTTGGCACTGCAGCTGTGGTGATAGCTTTTGAAGCGGAAAATGCTGTGGATGCTTTGCAGACAGGTTTGCTTCGTGCCGTTGGTGCAGAATCTGACGAAGAAGACCTCATCGCACGCATTGTGGGGAAAACGTTTGAAGGAGCAGGTCAAGCGGTAAGCGCCTTAAATAATGTGTTTATTGAGTTGTTAGGACAAAACCTTGTCCGTTTTGCCTTCACCGAAGACATGCTAAGTGAACTGGGCATTGATTTTTCAGAATTGCCCGAAATCGTAGTTCCTTTCCCGATAATCCTCAATTTTTAGAGATTTCCCCTGTTTTTCGTCATAAAAACTCAAAACCTTAGTGTTTTTTCAGTCTTTTCAGGATTGGATAAAAACGTATTTATTTCCAAAAAAATAAAAATTATCCCTTTTTAAGCAACTTTTTTGAAAAAATTGCGAGAAAATAAGTGTTCACTAAACAAGGAAATAAAATATGAGACTTGTAACCCCAGCACCTTGCATTAGCACCTTTGTTGCCAGTAGCCTAACAGGGGAAGTTCCTCCAGGTGTTAATGCCAGTAATTCAACAGTTTCACTTTCCAGAGATTTGGTTTCAATTGCTGGAGCTGTAGATAAAACACCAACAATACAACTGTGCCGTGTTTATGGAGTATCTGGAGTTGATATTTGCTTTCAGGCTCAAGGCATGCCTGCTCGTTTGCAAGCCGAGGGGGAACGTTTTTTTGCTGCCAGCTCAGCAAAAAAATGTGAGGCAACAGATCTAAGAAGCATGGCACTTTTTTTATTGGGGAAGTTTGATGTCGTTTCCGTTGAGAATGTTATATTTCAACTGTGTGAACAATTTTCTGAGAATGATGGAATGGGTCAGGTGGTGCTCCATGAAGAAGATGTTTACCTTGGCCTTACAGCTGGAGCCTTCCGCATGGCATATAAAATGTCTGACTTAAAGAATATGGGACTCAGCGTTTCCGAAGTTGTGGTAAGGGCTACTGGCAGAGTTTTTCCTTAAACCTGCCCAATTTTTAGGCAGCTTACCAAAAAGTGCCTGGCACTTTCTGGTGAAATTAATGAAGCAACCTTTTGTGATTTGTGCCGATAATAGAAGTGAGGGGTGGTATGAATCAATGAGGTTTTTTCATGTTTCGACCAAGTTTACCGAGTTTTTCTCTATTTTCTTCACCTTTAGGCCAAAATTCTGCTGCAAGTGCAGGAAATAGCCTTGTTTCTGCGGGTTCTTCGGCTTTTTCAGCTCTTCCCTCTGCTGCATCTTCAGCCTCACACTTCACTCCCGCTTCGGCAAGGCCACCTGTTGCGCCGTATTTTGGCGGACCGATGATGTTGGGGATGAGTTTTTTGGGAAGGTTTGATGCGTGGCAAGCCAGACGTGCTGAAAAAAGGGTGAGTCGAGAACTCGAATCGCTTTTTTCACTTTCTGATTATCGAGGCAAAGGAAAAATAAAAGACTATGGCCCGGCTTTTACTGACCTTGCGAAATCCTTACAAGACAATGGGGATGCAGAACTCCTCCTCGCCCTTTTTCGAAGAAGTGATTTTTTGCCCCACCACGAAAAGTTAGGCATTATTTGGGATAAAAAACTGAAGCTAGCAGCGCCATATGTGAAAGTATTAGCCGAAAAAGCTCAAGAAGGTTCAGATACGAAGCGAGCCGCAACATTGATTTTGGATGCCCTCAACAATGACAAAAGTCACCTCACAGATCGAATTCCCTTCACATTTTTTCCAGCTGATCGTGCCACTGGTGTAGAAACCAATGCGCTTGATAGCTCGCAGCTGATTTCTTTTGGGGAAGGATTCAGTGTGAGTATCCTGGTCACACGACCAACGGCGCTGTATGAATCTCAAGATGCCAGTCAAGATACGTTGGAAGTGTATGTTCACAAGGGAGAAGATGAGGAAGCAATGCGTTTAGGAGAACTTTATAACTACTCCTATAACGGTCATGATTTTTATCTTAGATTTCTGTCGACCACAAATGGTGGATACGAATTGACTGGTGCAGTCAATTAAAGGCATCCCTCCAAAATCAACGGTGAGTGCAGAATTTATTTCCTGGAGACCAAGAGAGTCTGTGATTGTGACAACTGATGTCGGTGGTGATGATGAGATCACCGATAGAGAAGAGTTACGTTTTTGCAGATACGTGGAGAGATGATGTGTTACCAGGAAATGAAGGTGAAGATGTTAGACCTAAGGTCTCTGATCCGAAGAGGCGTGTATGGGGGATTGATGTGTTAGATAATCCTCCTCCAATTCACAGAGATCCAGATCCTTATCAAACGTTAGTTATCCCAGCTACTGACCCCGTTCCACCTGTTCCACCGGCGGGAATGGAGAGAGCTCCGGAAGCGGGTGACACAATTTCATCAACTCTGCCAAAACGTTATACCATAGCACCGTATATGCGCAGTGCTTTTGAACCATATTTTCGTTTATGCGGACTTGCCTCGTTGCGTGGGGAAGCGGCTGCTGTTTCGGAAGAAGACCGAAAGTTGGCACGAGAAGCATTGCGCCGGGATAGAACTTGGCTTGCAAAAGATGAAGTTTGGGATGCATATGATCGTTTCAAGAACAAAGCTTATGCGGTGAATGTTGATTATGTAAAAAAGGCTTACCCCTCTTTAGATGATGGAGGAAGATTACAATTAATGCGCACGATGGTAGACAAGTTAATGCAAAGGAACAAAAATGAATTTTGGAACGGCTCTTGGATTTTTTCGAAGCCAATGGAAGAGGAAGTTCCTTCAGAACAATTGGGTCGCATTTATTTTAACTTGGATGCTGACCAAGTGACAGATATGGATGCAGTGTGGCACCGAATGGATCTTCTTTCTGCGCTTCAGCAATCTCTTAAAGATGAAGGTGTAGAGATTAAATTCAAAATTGCGGAGTCGCCAGAGAAAATGCATCGACGAGATCCAGCCGTGCTTTACTTTAAAGCCGCTGACCAAATGGCAGTGCTACGAGCGGTGCAAGCTTTTTCACATCAACATCGCGATATATTTTCGCCAGGTATTCCGCTGTTTGCGGCGCAAGTTTTGGATGCACAGGGAAACGATCTTCCCGGAATATCATTTGGGCAAAATCCGAACAATGGGGCAAGCTTTGGAGAACTGCGAGCTACGGTAATGATAGAAATTTTGAATCAGATTGATCAGATGCTAGAGCATGGCATGACTTTTAGATCTGAGGATGAAGTAATGCAGCTCATTCTTCACCTTATGGAAGCAGGCGGAGTAAGCACACGATACCTCGCGCTTAACAGTGATGGAGAGCGGCTCTTTGATGAGATCATTCGCTACACCGATCAAGGTGTGTGATCCGACCCCGATTTGACGGACAGTTTGAAAGAGGTAAGGCTCTCACTGGAGGGCAATATGGGAAGACAACAGAAGTTCAGTACAGAGTTTAA
>PCXC01000053.1 GCA_002796345.1 Deltaproteobacteria bacterium CG11_big_fil_rev_8_21_14_0_20_42_23
TCTTTTATGACCTATCCACTTTACGCCATCACTTCCTCTCTTTTCTTTCTCTTCCAAATTCAACTTCACTTCAAGATACAATCCACAATTTGAATTCAATTAAAACCCCTGGATCCCCGCGTTCGCGAGGATGACAGTAACAAAAACGGCGCGGGAGCCTTTATGTATCTAGCTTTCCGCGCCGCATTATTTTGTAACAAAATAAACCGAACTAACTTTCCCAATCAACATGCGTTACAGGATCTTCGCCCATCATGAAGCGAAGGGTGTTTTTCAATTTCATTTCTTGAATGAAAATATTGTGCTCGGGATAATTTTTTTCCACCATTGGACATTTGTAGTAGAACGAAAGCCACTCTTGAATACCAGAAAGTCCAGCGCGTTTTGACAAATCCATAAACAGCGCAAGATCAAGCACAAGTGGTGCTGCCAAAATAGAATCGCGGCACAAGAAATCCACTTTGATTTGCATTGGGTATCCCATCCATCCAAAAATATCGATGTTATCCCAACCTTCTTTGTTGTCACCACGTGGAGGATAATAGTTGATGCGCACTTTGTGGTACATGTTACCGTACAAATCTGGATTTAATTCTGGTTGCAAAATAGTATCAAGCACTCCCAGTTTTGTTACTTCTTTTGACTTGAAAGACTCTGGATCATCAAGCACTTCGCCGTCGCGATTTCCCAAAATGTTGGTAGAGAACCAACCGCTAATGCCCAATTGGCGCGCTTTAAAGCCTGGTGCCAAAATAGTTTTCATCAAGGTTTGGCCTGTTTTAAAATCTTTTCCACAAAGAGGAACATTATTTCTTCGTGCGAGTTCAAGAAGAGCAGGGGTATCTGTTGTTAAGTTTGGAGCACCATTTGCGTATGGAATCCCAAGAGAAAGAGCTGCATAAGCATACAACATTGAAGGTGCAATATCGGCATCGTTGTTATCAAGCCCTTTTTCAAAAGCTTCTAGCGACATGTGGACAGGTTTAAGTGGAATATACACTTCTGTTGATCCGCACCACACCACAACAGAACGAGTTGCGCGATTTATGTCTTCAAATCTACGAATGTCATCGATAAGCTGATTTACAAGGTCACGTTTTGTTTCGCCTGTTTTAAAATATTTTCCATCAAGTTTTTTTACCCAATTGCGATCAAACGCTGCTTTCATGGGCTTCACCTGACAGAGAACCTCTTTCAAAGGTTCTAAGTCTTGAGGATTAAGCACCGCAGCTTTTTTTGCTGCTTCGTATGCGTTATCTTCAAAAACGTCCCAAGCGCCAAAGACGATGTCCTCTAGCTTTGCCAGCGGAACGAAATCTTTAATGAGCGGACTTCTTTTTTCAGAGCGTTGCCCCAAGCGAATGGTTCCCATTTGTGTAAGTGATCCAATGGGTTTCGATTGTCCGCGTCTAATGGCTTCCACGCCGGCTATAAACGTGGTGCTCACAGCGCCCAGGCCCACCAGCAAGATGCCTAATTTCCCCTCAGCTGGGGCTATAGTTTTAACTTGTGTCATATTTTCTCCTTTGTTGATGCGATAGTTAAATCTTAATTTGGCGCTTGATTATCGAAGCAGGATGAATTAGTCAAATTAATTATAATTCTAATAGCGAGAAGTTTTACTTATGGACTTACAAAAGCTCAAAATCTTCAGAACTCTCTACGAGGAACGCAGTTATACCAAGGCTGCGCGCCAGCTTGGCCTCAGCCAGTCTGCGGTAAGTCAGCATATAAAGGTGTTTGAAGAGATTCTTGGCGTAAAGCTTTTTGATGCACAAAAGCGAACCTTCCCCACGGCTGCGGCAGACTACCTCTATCAAGAAGGGGTGAAGCTGCTGGCGTTGGCGCGCGATCTTGAAAACAGCGTCAAACAAATTGAAGGCGTTGGAAAAGGAGATGTTCGTTTTGGAATGATAGACGTAGCAGCTATCGAATTTGCCCCAGAAATTTTAGCAAGTTTTCGAAAAAAACATCCGCATGTTGAGGTGACGGCGTTTGTGAAGCCAAGCGGCGAAATTATTGATGATGTTTCGCAAAACAAACTCGATTTTGGCTTGGTGGTATGTCACGATTTGCCGGAGAATGTGAAAGCTCATATTTTGTATCACGATTCCATTGTTGCGGTTGTTCCGCTTAAAAGTAGTCTTGCAAAACAAAAAGAAATTTCGGTGAGAGACTTAAAAGCTGAACCACTTATTGTGTATCCCGCCAGTTCACTTTCCCGCGATCTCATTGAAGCGGCGTTTCAAAAAAAGCGTCTTCGCCCACAAGTGGCTATGGAGATGCATTATCCCGAGGCCATGTTAAGCCTTGTGGATAAAGGCGTAGGTATTGCGCTGATGTCTGCGCTTTCTGCAAAACGCAGTGCGCTCAAAGGCCACAAAATTCTCTCTATTCGTGAACTCAAAAACAGCAGAAATATCGGCCTCATCACCAAACACCAACGCCATCTCTCTCCCCAAGCCCTCGCCTTTATTTCTGCTTTTTCAAGAAAATCCTAAATAAATGAGAAAAATGAAAAAACTTAGCAACTCTTAAGGCTAGACTGCGATAATAGAAATGTAAGCAGGAAACACTTGAAAAAAGTTGGAAAATCAACTAGATACAAAACTCACTGGAGTACATTATGTCGGTAAAATGGATACAATCTCTTCTTGGAAACAAGCCCTCGGCGGAAAGCTTGCAGCAGGGCAGTGTAGAGAAGACCTTGCGAGAAAAAATTGAAAAAACAAACGGTGTTGATGTGCCGCATGAAGTGCTTACGCAAGAAGCTGCCGAACATTATGCAGCGCTTGAAGGCTTGAAGGCTGCGGGTTCAGGAAGCGATAAGCGCGAACGTCTCAAGAAAAAAGTGCGCAAAAAAGTGTGGGATGTGGTGACGCAAGATTTTGATATCGAAGACGAACAAGTCATCGAAGAAATCACCGAACGCATGTGTGAATTTGCCGAAAGCGATCCCGACTGCGCCAAAATGTTTGAAGAGTAAAGAGTGCTCTAGGTTTCTCTCAAGATACGATCCAATAATTTAAAATAACTCTGTCATTGCAATCCGCCTCAGGCGGAGTGGCAATCTGCTCTGACAATTCAAAAATCGAGATCACCACGTCGCTATTGCTCCTCGTGATGACAGTGTATCCATCACACTTTCTCAATCAGCTCTTTTTCTTCCCATACTTTCGTGCGGTCGCGGGTGTTTAAAAAGGCGATGCCCAAAGCAATCCAAAATGCAGCGCGAATTCTTTTGGCAATTTGGATGGTGATGCCCAGCGCAGGATCAAGCCCCATCAAATACAGCACTCCGGAGTAAGCGCCTTCCATGACACCAAGCGCGCCTGGCACAAAGGTGAATACCGTATTAATCATGGGCGAAAGTGCTGTGAGCACAAGAGCAATAAACAGTGAAAATTCGTTCGTGATAGTTTTTCCTACTACGTACACTTCAAGCACACCAAGCAGACGACCGGCAATGTGAAAGCCAAGCGCCGTCATAAATCCACGGTGACTTTCTTGATAAAACGAAACAATATGCTCATCCAATTCTTGAAAGCGATCTACGGTTTTTTGAGAAAATTCTTTTTTGATGCCAGTTTTTTTCAAGACTTGAAGCAGAAGACCAAAAATACCCCTGCGTTGGTGAACAAAAATAAAACCAATAAAGCCCATGGCAACCAACATCACCAAAGGAATGCCAAATTTTACATTGCTGGGAAAATGATCATAGCTCAAAAATGAAACAATTACGCCAAAGAACACCATAAACAACGTGGCCATGCTGTGAAGTGTTCGATCCACTACAACTGAAGCAGCACTTTCGGTGACGGGGAAATAACGTTTCAGCAAGTAAATGCGCATGGGATCGCCACCAATGAAATTGGCTGGAGTGAGCGTGTTTACTGCCTCTCCGGCAATCTTAATGCGAAAAAGTTCCCAAAAATGAATTGAGCCTTTTGATTTTGATAAAAATTGAAACCAAGCCAAAGCGTAAAAAACATACCACGAAAAACTAATGAACAGCAGTGGTACAAAGGCCCATCCAATTTGGCCTATATTTTCCACAATGGTAGAGATACCAATTTTTTTGATGAGAAAGAAAAGGAGATAAGCTCCAATGCCTAGAAAGAGAATGTGTAAAATTTTATTTTTTTTTCGAGTCATAGAAGAAAAAGTTTGTTTGTACGAAGCGATTCTTCGGCATGTTCTAAATCTGATTGATTATCCACTTCAAGCCACGAAATACCTGAAGTGTCGCAAAGAGAGATAGTGTTTCCGTTTTCAGCAAGCAAGCCTAAAATCCATTCAACAGGCGCCATCTCGCCAAAGCATTGCAGGGCTTCATGTGCGGCTTGGGTGTAAAGAGCAAGTTTATCTTTGGGGCAGTAGGTCATGCCGATGTAACCACCGTCGAAGTCTGAAAGTTGTTTGTGAATGGCGGCAAGATTTCCCATTTCGTCGCATTTTACTTTCATGTCATCTTCTACAAGCGTGCGGTCGAAATCACACATGGCCGTGATGTTTTTTCGTGGCGCTTGAAGAATGCGTTTGAAAAGTTTTGCAGGATAAATGTGATCTACGTTCATAATGAGAACATCATCCGTTGCTTGTTCCAAAGCGGTGAGAAGGGTGATGATGCTTCCCAAACGATAGCGAGCATTGAAAACAGTTTCTACTTCAGGTGCGTAACTGTGAAGATGTTCTGTGAATAGTTCAGACATGTAACCCGTAACTACAGTGACTTTGCTGGCGTCAAATGTTTTCAAACCTTGCAGTGCATAAGCAATAAGCGGTTTTTCATTTACTTCCACCAAGGCCTTTGGGCGATCTTCAGTTTTGTCTTTGAGCCGGCTTCCAAGCCCAGCTGCAAGTATAATGGCGTCCATGTGATATCCTTCTTAGTCAAGCAAGTTGAGGAGTTGGTCGATGTTGGCTACAACAGGTGAGTGAGGAAAACGAGCATGAAATTCTGCTGTGCTAAATGTTCCTTCTTTGCCCACGAAATCTATATTTGCCTCAAGTGCGCGCTCGCCATCATGGAGTGAATCACCAACAAAAAGAATGTCACTTGGGTTGAGAGAAAATTTTTTCATCGTCGCTTCAAAATGATGTGGGCCTTTTTCGAAACCATCTTCAAAGCCAAGGACAAAATCAAAAACGAGATGACGTTTTTCTACAAAGGTATCGATGAGTTCTTGAAAGTTGTTTGAAGAAACAATGGTTTTGATGTTTTTCTTTTTCAACGCGAGCAACGTTTCTGGTACGCCAGGGAAAATAATTTTATCAAAATAATCTTCTTTTTTTGTTTCTTCAAATTCGCGTGCAGCCTGCTTGTTGAGTGTGTTTCCGGGGAATAAAACTTCAAGCTGATAGTGAAAAGGAATGCCTGAAGTTTGCATATATTTTTCCACACCAAGTTCAAGTGGAAGTTCATAGTATTTGTGCATTACTTTTGCTGCAATGGTGGCAAAGGTGCCCATGGAATCTACAAGAGTTCCGTCGAAATCGAACATCACGGCTTTTTTGGAAGAGAACATCATGATAAAGTGAGTAACCTACTTTGAGAAACTTGCAGCTTTTTCACGGGCAGGTGCTTGTGAAAAACGTGGGGCAAGTGTATCTTTAAAGGCCAAATATGAAAGAACGAGTGCGCCACTTACTGCTACAAGGGTGGCCGCAAAGAACCACCAGTAGGCTTTTCCCACGAGGGCGAAAAGAAATACAGTAAGGGAAACAAGATCTTTTTTCAGTAAATATTTTCCAGTGTGAATAAGTTTGATAAGCCATTTTCCATAAGACTGCGGCAAATGCTGAAGATAATCTTTATCGAACGCAACCAAGCTTGCAGATTCGGAACGTTTCTTCATAACGCGAATCATAAGGCCAAGGGTGAGGGCAAATGAACCGATGAGTAATCCACCAATCCAGAAAGTGCTCATGCTATGGGAGTGCCGCCAGTAGCCACCCACAATACCAACCAACAAACTGACAAGTGAAAGGTTGTCGCTGATGGTATCGATGAACTCGCCAAAGCGGCTGGCTCTAAACGTGAGTTTGGCCACCTCGCCGTCGCAGCCATCAATGACCGATGCCGCTTGGTACAGCGTTGCTCCCACCAAGATCGTCCAATAGTGATGGCCATCAGCAATGAAAACGCCAGAGAGAAGCCCAATAATAATGTTGAAAGCGGTGATAGCGTGAGGGCTGATCCACAATTTCGAAAGCAGCAAACTAATGGGCAGCGAAATACGTTTGTTTAAGTGTTTTGCTACGGGGCCGGTAGTGCTGTGGCGAATATTTTCAGCCAAAAACTTTTCGGCAACCGCGCGGTCGCGCAGGCGCTGCATAAGAAAGCTCACGTTGCTGGAAGTGTTTTGCACCACTTTTGCCTTCAGAGAAGTGTGTAACATGTGTAAACAATTTTCGATGGAGCGTGGAGCTTCTTCTACATAGCGTGTCAGCGTATTGAACGCTTGCTGAGTAGTGTCAATAAAGGGCAAGAAGTGAATGCCTTCTTTGTAGCTCAAAAATTCGTGCCCGTGCACGGGAAGGTTGGCCAGGCGCTTGGACATATGCTCATCAAAGAGCAGGTTTGAATTGATCACAAAAAAGCGTTGATCGAGTGAATCCACAATTTCTGCAAGGGTGACGGGGCTTACGCGGTAAGGGTCATCGTAACAGATGATGCTTACCTTTGGGAGCTGATCGCCCTTAAAGCGGCCTAAAAACCGCTCAATCTTCCTTTTTTGGGATTTTTCAGCCAGAAGAGTGACAGCAGAAAGCCCACTTTTTTTGAGGGTCATAACTGCTCTGATGATGGGAGGTACGCCTGCAACTGCACGTGTGGCAAGAACCATAGCCTCAGGGGTGTCTGAGGGCACATAGATGAGGGCTTCACTTTTCAACATCGTCTCCAGAGGCTAAATTCCCTGCCAAATAGCAAGAATAGGGGCAGTATGTAAAGTAAATTCGAAGCTCGGAAAAGTTGACCTTTCTGGGTCTAGGTGCTAGGGCCAGTCTCCGAATCTGGGTTCAAGAGTGTATCAGAAATGGTCACCTTCTCCCACAAAAAGCTGAAAAGGAATACCATGAAACTCCTCCACGGTGATTTAAGCAAATCTCCCTCTCGTTTGAGAGGCGTCTATTCATATTTTCGCTGTCTTCTCACGCAAAATCCAAGACTCGTAAACTTAGAGTTCACAAAGCACTGCAACGCCAAGTGTGGTTTTTGTGCGTGTTGGGAAGTGGAAAGTCCCAATGAAATGAAAGACTATTCGGAATTGGTGAAAAAGTTTCGGCCTGTAGTGTGTTCAGTTTCTGGTGGTGAGCCCTTGCTTCGCAAAAATTTCGACGAACTTCTTGCAGGCTTAAGACCATATTGCCATTACCTTGCCATCATTACCAATGGAGCGTTGCTCAATGAGGAAACCGCGGCCAGGCTTAACAATGCGGGTGTGAATCAAATTTCTGTTTCACTCGATTATATTGGAAAGCAACACAGCGATCAGCGAAAAATTGAAGGCTTGTACGAGCACATTGAAAATATTGTTCCAAAGCTCACGGCGAAGGGATACAACGTTGCGCTCAATACTATTATTATGGATTCGAATATGGAGCACATTATTCCGCTTGCGCACAAAGCAAAAGAGTGGGGCGCGAAAATTTCGTATTCATCCTATTGCACGTTGAAAAAAGATCGCGATGCCGACATGATTAGCCCAGAACGTTTCAAACATTTGCAGCAACTTATAAAAGATATCAAACGCACGAAGCGTGAATTGAAAAATATCAAAAATTCCGACTACTATTTAGATCGCATTCCAGAGTATTTCAAAACGGGTGGCATCGGCAACTGCAAGGCTGGCAAGCTTTGGCTGCAAGCTACGCCCGATGGTTATGTTCAACAATGTTCAGAACTTCCACGTGTTGCGCATTACAGTGACTATGATCCCAAAAAAGTAAAAGCGCCAGCGTGTACAAAATGTTGGTACACGTGTCGCGGAGAATCTGAAGCATCAAAGTTAGATCCAAAAAGAATTTTAGAACTTATTCGAGCCTAAGCCGTGTTGGTTTAGCTTTTTTGAAGGGGATAGTATGAAAAAGTTGTTCATGTTGGTAGCGGTATTGCTTGTTCCAGTATTAGCAGAAGCAGGTGTAAACACTCTCACTCCAGGCCACTATGAGGGGACCATTGTAGATTCAATTAATCCCAGCATGAAAGGATTGAAGTTGAACGCAGATGTGAAAACCGAAGGTAGCAATGTAGTAGCAACCATCACCTACGAAGGTGGAAAAGAAGTTTGGACATGGACGGACACAACGTTGACTCAAGAAGAAATTGATCTTGCCACGAACAAACCAGTGAGACAATACGGAGCGGTAGCAGCAACAACTCCAACCGGAAGCCAACAACGTTACGCTATTCGCTGCACCGACAAAGCAAAAAATGTGTGCGACGCAGGCATCGATTCACGCAACGCATGGGAAATTGAAACCGGCGCAAACTCTTTGAAATACACTGTTTACGGAGTAGCCTCAGCAGTGGAAAAAGCAAACCCAGCAGCAACAGCTATCAAAAGACACGAGTTTGTGTTTAGCAAAAAATAGACAGCGCAATTGAATAAACTAAAAAAGCCCTCGCAAGAGGGCTTTTTTATTGGCGTAAGATTTTAATATATTTCTGTAATTAAAAAACCTATCTGGTAGTCGACCGTAACGCGGAATTTTCGAAAGAAATCAAGACCGATAAGCGCATCAATTCCCCAAGATTCATCGAGTTTTGAGACGAAAACTTCAAGCAGATCAAAATGGCGACCACAAATTTCAACTTGTGGCAATAAAACTTTTCCATATTTTTGAGTTTGTAATCCTTTCTTTACTTTTATTTCATCTGAATGGTTTTCAATAAAACCAGCCTGGATTAAAACAATGTCAGAAAATTCTGTTTTGGGTGCACCTGTATCAACAATGCCTCTAAAAACATGTTTTGTGCCCGTAACGGGATGAGATACAAAGAAATTGGTGTGGATGTGATGTTTGTTTGTATCAAATGGAGTTGTGGTTTACCGCATGACTTCTCATTCCTAAAAATGCTGATTCCCCTGTGTAAAAAAAGGCAGTGTCTTGATTAACAATTGGAGGCAAAGCAGCCACACGTTTTAATTTTGAGTGGCGTTCAATTATTCCACAAATGATTTGTCCATATTCATCAAGTTCAAAATCAGTGATAAGGAGCCATTCATTAGGATATTGAGCTTTCATTTCTTCCCATGTCATTTTAGTTTGCATACGTCTTTCCCTCCATTTGGCTTTTTGTATCACAAAAGGAGCCAAAGCGAAAGTATAGTCATGACGCACGTTCACTTAGCAAGAATATATTTCAAAAAAGTGTAAAAAGTGAAAGGAAATTGAAAGCCTCGCAAGAGGGCTTTTTATTTTAAACTTGCCTTGACGGAAAAGCTAGGTCTGGTCTAGCTTCCCTCAACTCACCTTAGACGAAGTTTTGAGAAAGGGATGCTCATGAGTGATCTTGCCCAAGTAAGAAGTGTCATCGCGCAGAAATGTCCTCAGGTAAGGCATTTTGGATTTATGTGGAATGGAATCACTCCAAAGCACTTTAAGTGTGATGGGCGTGCTTCTCAAAAAAATACGTTTGCATGTCTTGATAAGGCTTACGAACGTTTTTTAAAGATGACACGTTTATATCAAACATCTTTTCAAGAAAGAGAGATTGATGAAGCGCTGATGAATTTGGGACTAGCTTCTTTAAATTATGAAAAGGCAAGATTGCCAGCGATCTTGGGAATGACGGCCTTAGGTTCAGACCATTTTTCGGAACTTTTTCTCAAGTCTTCTCAATACAAATATCTTTTTGAAGAAGAAGGCGAAACTCAAGTTCACGCCAATTACACTTCAGCCGTTGTGTACGCGGCCTGCGTTCAAGAATATCCAAAACCAGGCAGATATCGCATCCGTGGAAATAGGGCGTTAGCGGGGAGGTAGATTTATTCCATAAAAGTTGCAGGAAATGACAGAGTAAAAATCCATGAGAATATCATGAAAAAACGCGCTTGGTTTTCTGGGAACTCACATGCGAGCCTTCATTTCTTCCCATGTCATTTTAAATTTCACACGTTTATTCCTTATTGCTCAAAAAAATAATGTCCCCGATTTACTTCACGAAATAGTTTCAGTTTTATCAAGTTGCTGAAGAAACTCTAAGTCTTGTGTGTCTGTACTTCGTGAACGGTTTTTGACAGCAATCTCTTTGAGTCGAATCAAATCTTCCCTTGCAGCCACATAAAATGTATAGGAGCGAATTTTCTTTTTTTGCGCCCGTTTGGCAAGTTCCACGGCAGGGAGTGGAAAGTCAAAAAGGAGGTCGATGCGCAGGCCGCTTTTCTTTTTAAGAAAATATGCACTTGAAGGCTTATCTAAATGCATCCGAATGGATGCAACTTTTTGATTGTTGATTGTATTGAGAATAGTTCCTTGTTGATCTATCTTTGAAGCGAGCTCAAAACCACGCGAGTAAAAAAGTGAAAGTATCTGCTCTTGAAGATCATTGTTTTTGGCAATCAGGATATCAAAGTCTTCAGTGACTCGTCGTGAGCCCAAAATAACCAAAGCCATTCCGCCCACCAGCACAGGTGACAGGGTTAATTTTTCAAGATCCCGCAAGAGTTGCCCAACTTCTTCAATATAGCTTTCATCTTTAAACATAAACTCCTGGCAGCTTTTCTGGAGCAGTTTTGCGAGACTTTACTTTGGGTGGAAGGGAGAGTTCATGGATGGCTTTGAGATACCGAAAATTTGTTTCAATTCTTTGTGCAATTTGCAGAGATTGTATGCGGGCTTTTGCCCCTTGAGCGGCAATGTTTTTTTTCTGTTCAGCTGAAAGCGTTTTGGCTCGAGCTTGCCCGCCACGCCTCCCTAAGATTTTGGCATACTGATGTAATGACATAGCTGGAAAAATAGCTTAGCGCTAAGCAAAAGTCAATAAAAAACAGAGGAGGGCACGTCTTGATTTTTCACTCCTGAGCCGACAACCAGAATCGAACTGGTGACCTCTTCATTACGAGTGAAGCGCTCTACCAACTGAGCTATGCCGTGAAAAAGGGGTCAAGTCTTTACTTTTTACTTTTCAACTGAGCTTAAAACACAATCCATCACATCTTCTAACATCTTCTGAACCGGCCATGATTCTAGAAGCACGCACGGGAAAAATGTTAAACACATCGGACAGCTCACGAAAAACAACGAACGGGCGTTTTTTCGATTTATTACGATCACGTGATAAGCGCACTGGAGAAGACTTTGTGCTACAAAGTAAAAGGTAAAGACTTGACCCCTTGAGATTGGAAGCAACTATTTCAAAAAATTGCCGATAAGAGTATGAGGAACGAGGTATCTCTGTGGCAGAACCGACAATCCAGATAGGCAAAGCGACGGTTCTAATTATCGATAATCAAACAGGTTTTTTTGGTTATTTTTTCCTTAAACGCAAGCGAGAGCATGCTTTAACTCTTTTCGAAAAAACTAATGTTATTATGCAGGCTATGCTAAGCATGGCACTAAAAATATGGCACTAAAAATAGCACGCAACTTTCTATCGATATCGTCGATATATTATCCTGAATCAATAAAGGAGAAAAATTATGGCATGTGGAAAAGTAACATTGGATATTCCTATGGAATTGGCTGCATCGCTTCATGTTGCATTTTTGCAGGCAGCAGAAAGTGATGATGCGAGTGAGAGCGAAGCTGAAATTGATACCATTCAAGAATTAAGAACTTTCGAAACAAAAGTAGGCGAATGGAAAGAACGTTTTGCAAACGGTGGTCAAAAATGGATCGTAGATAACATTGCGAGCGAGCTTATTAGACCGCTTGGTATGAGCGAAAGGTATCCCTTGAATAGAATTAAAGCGGCGTTAGATGATTTAAGTAAAAGAAGAAAAAAGGGTGAATTTGCAAATGCAGATGGAGTTGAAATTCAATTTTGGGGACGTAAAAATTTTTCGATTAGTTTTGGTGAAGGCGTATCACTTACTAGGGCGTGTTAACACTATTTAAGACCCTCCACGATAAGCACGAAAAGAATAAAGCCAATGAACATGATGTCGAGCTTTTCA
>PCXC01000054.1 GCA_002796345.1 Deltaproteobacteria bacterium CG11_big_fil_rev_8_21_14_0_20_42_23
TCCATTTTTTGAGGTTGATTTTTGTTGAGCCTCCGAAAAAACACACCGCTCAAGGTCCGCTATCTTGAAAAAATGGGTTTTTCAGGGGGAACTACATAGAGGAACAAAACCTTAAAACCGTTGTCACATGACTCATGTCAATTTTGTTTCTCTGCATCCATTTTATCTCCCATGATTCAAAAGAGACAAAAATTCTCTCAATCCCTTTGACATGCGATCAAAGGCAAACACACTCTCTTCTTTTTTATGAAGTGCATTATACAAAACTGCTAAGAGCAGTGCTTTTGCAGTAGAGTTAGTTATTGCATCTGCAAACATTTCTTCAGAGGGAAAGTTGACGATTTGAAGTGCTCCTGCAAAAAGCTGGGCTAAGGCCTGCACTTCTCTTCCCCACAATGCGTCTTCTGATTTTTCGCCATAATCAAACAGATAAGGATGTGCAAAGCTTGCGCTCCCCCAATCGAAAATAACTCCACCCGGAGCGTCATTTCCTTGGAATGAATAGCCAAGATTATCTGCTTTGATATCACCATGAAAAAGCCCCAACTGATGCAACAAGCGAAAACCGTTGGCATAATCAAGAAAAGCAAAAACAGCTCCAAGCAACGATGGTGATGGAGAAGACAAAAATTCTGAAAAGGTCTGTATACCCAAGGCAGTGAAATCTGGGAAAACAAGACAGGGCATATGATGACTATCAGAATAAGCTTCAGTGCTTGCAAACAAACGAGGCTCACCAAGTGCTGCAATAATGCGATTGATGAGAATTTCACGAATTGCTTCTGCAGAATTAAACCCCAGCACTTGCTTCAGCACTACTTTTCGCGCTCTTCGAACTCCGGCTGTTAATGCATTTAAGTTCGTTCTTATGAAAGGTGTCGTTTCAAAATCATAACCGGCTGTACGAAGATGAGGAAGATTGAGAGCAAACCCGTTTGGATTTTCTTGAAAACGAAGGTAGTCTAAATATGCGGCACATAAATTTTCATTCTCTCCAAACAGCGTTCCTGGTCGTAAATCAGGACGGACGGGAACAAGCGCTGGATAATAATCATTTTTGATATCGTTGTGCATTTCTCTCACTGCTTCAATAATCGCATCACGATCTTCTCCATCTTCACCATTCACAAATTGCTCTAACACCTGCACATGCTGAGGCGGAGACGAAGGCCTTAAGGCTGGAAGCAAACTACCAACGGCATACCTATGTTTTTCAACTATTACTGACATTGGATGCGGCCGATACAAATCAGTGTGTAAAGCTTGCAATGGAGGCAAAAGATGTGGACCTGCCGCTAAACAAGATGGGACAAGGCTATCAAGAGATGGCCTTACTGTAATAATTCCAGTCATATCTTCCTCTCACTTTATTTTTTTAAAAAATTGCTAGCTTTTTCTATTGCCCCACTAAACCATTGACAGCCAAGCCGCTTCACTGTAGGCACTTCCACACATTCAGACTGGATGTCAAGGGAAGTTGGGTGCAAATCCCACGCGGTCCCGCCACTGTATGAAGTTGATTGAAAGCCGTTTTCCGCTTAGTCACTGTTTCTCACGAAATGGGAAGGCAAGGAAAACTGGGAAGTAAACTTCAAGCCAGGATATCTTGAACCGGTCATCATTTTCTTCACTCTTCGTGGAAAAAGAGGTGCAGGTGTTTTCGAGCCTTCTCACATTTTTTGCGCAGAGAAGGTTTTTTTCTTTAAGCCTCCTCCTGCTGCTTCAGTCTCCATCAGTGTTTGCGGAAAGCGAACAATTGGGCACCATTCATGTGCGTGCAAAAAACAATCAAGAAGCTCACAGCACACCTTCAAGTTTTACAACTGTCATCCGTTCGGAAAGCTTCAACAAAAAATCGAGTTCACTTGCAGATGTGCTTAAAGAACAAGCCAGCATTACGGTAAGCAACTTGGGAAGCGAGGGCCAACTCTCTACAGTTTCTCTCCGCGGTTCTTCATCAGAACAAGTGCTTATTCTTCTTGATGGAATTAAATTAAACTCCACTCTCACGGGAAGTGTTGACCTCTCCAGCATTCCGCTTTCCAATGTTGAACGTATCGAAATTCTTCGCGGCGGGCAAAGTGCCATCTATGGCAGCGATGCGGTTGGTGGCGTGATTAACATCATCACCAAAACAGCTGATGCAAAAAAGCAAGAATCCGAAGCTAGCGTTACTGCCGGATCATTTTCCACTTTAAAAATTGCTGCAAGCACGCAAACAAAAAACCTTCTTCTTTCCGGTTCTCATTTTTCTTCTGCAGGAGATTACACCTTCTTCACCTCCTCTACAAACCTTGTGGGAGGCGCGCGTGGTGGCGGCAAAACTTTTACACGAGAACACAACAGAAGCATTCAAGAAAATTTTCTCACAAAACTCACTTTGCCTTTAAGCTCAAAAGATAAGCTTGTTTTCTTGAATGATTTTTTTCTTGCTGATCGAGAAATTCCCGGAACAGAAGATGAAACCACCTTGCTTGCACCTGCAAATGCACTTGAAGCGAGCGAGCAAATCTATCGGAACAATACAAGCTTTGAATATCAGCGCGATGATTTTTTTCATCCGAGTCTTTCGGCAAAACTTGGCATAAACAATTCCTTTTACGATGACACTTTTATTGATCCCAGTCCTGCCATTGGAAATCCAATTAATGTCAATTACAGTTCAGACACCCTCACTCCACATTTTGAAGTGAGCAAAACAAATGAAACAAAACATGCTTCATCTCTTTCTCAAGCCAGCTACAATTATGAATTCACCAGAAGTGAAGACAGCTCTCCGCTTGCTGGAGCAACATTAGCGGGCACCAACATAAGACACGTACATTCACTTTCGTTGCAAGAGAGCATCAAAACACTTCAGGAAAAGCTCCAATTTTTTCCAGCGCTTCGTGTTGAAAATGCATCCGACAGAAAAACAAAAGTGGTGTGGAAGTTTGGTGCACTTGCACAAGTTTCATCGCATGTTTCGTTGAAAGCAAACGCAAGCACATCACATCGCTATCCCAGTTTTTATGAACTTTATCTTCCAGATCAAGGCTACATTCGTGGGAACAGTTCATTGCTTGATGAAGAAGCTTTTTCTTGGGACGCATTAGCGAAGTTTGAGTATGCGCTGAAAAAATATTCTGCCAGCACAACTTTTTCTTATTTTGAACAACACATCGACAATTCAATTTTGTTTGTTCCTATAAGTGCTACCACCATTCAACCCGTAAACACGCTTGCAGCAACAACTCGCGGTGTTGAGCTTGAACAAAACTTTTTCATTTCATCTTTTTTAGATCTTGGCGCAAATTACACATGGATGAAAAGTACCTTCAATTCAAACGCAGCTCATTTGCCGGCGCGGCCAACGCACAGCTTTAACGCAAAACTCAATGCTCATTTTGGAAAATTTCATCCTTATGCTTCAGTGTTTTATAAGGGGAAATATTACATCAACACCGCCAACACCGTTGCCATTTCTGGACGTACCTTGCTTGATTTAGGTCTTACGTTTAAGCAAAAAAAATGGTTTACAAACCTCGAAGCAAAAGACATCACCAACGTGCAAAGCTATGATGCACGCGGTTTTCCGCTGCCAAGAAGAAGTTTTTGGTTGAAGGTTGGAGTGAAAAGTTAGAATTGAAAATGGTTTTCATCCCTCCCCTTAAATTAAGGGGAGGCTAGGTGGGGTTATTGTTTTTTACACTATAAATACTCTAACTCCCCCTGCCCCCTCTTAATCTAAGAGGGGAGAAAAACGCAGATTGCTTCACCGAAAACGGTTCGCAATGACACAGAGAAAAAAATGAAAAAAATATTTTTAACCCTCAGTCTTCTTTTCACCATCACCTTAACTGCGTGTGGCAATAGTCAGTTTACGGCTGAAGGCCCTAGCAGTTCTAGTTCTGCTTCGAAAACATTTTCACTTGGCAGTGATTTCCCTGCCGACATTTTAATTCCCAACATTGATGGCATGACATCTACTGCTTTTGTGGTAAGCACCACCAGCCCGGCGGGAGTTTTGGCTATCGATCTTGACGCCCCGCAATTGCAGCTTTCATCTGACTTTGCTGGCATGCTAAGTCCAAGCGGAACTGGAATTCCGCATGAAGTTTTTATTTCATCAACAGAGTTAGGTTTTCTGCTTACTTCAACACATCTTGTTGCTTTCAATCCTCACACTGGCGAAATTTATGCTGCCACTTTTTTGCTCAACAACATCACGATTGGCAGTGGGCAGAAAAAATCTAACGGAACAAATGCATCAAGTGTACTTACTCCAAATATTCCCGAGGGAATGGAACGTGTTGGCGACAAAGTTTTCATCACCTTTGCAAACTACGACAGAACCAGCTTTCCCGCCATTGCCAACCCTGGAATTATTGGCGTCTTCTCGCTTAACGACGACTATTCTGTTTCATACGAAAAGCATTTCATCAGCACATGTTACAATCCAACTGCAATTACAAAACGAAACGATCAAGAACTAGTGGTCACAAACTCAGGCGTCATCACTATTTCCAACGGACAAGGGAATGCACTTACCGAATCGTGTTTGGACATCATCAACACTGACACTGAACAAAAAGATGGAACTGTCTTTCTGGGAATACTTGCCGCAAGCTTTCATAAGATTACATTTACCTTCGATGGATCGCGCGGTTTTTTTGGTTCTGCAGAATTTGGACACGTCTATGAAGTGGATTTCATCAATCGTTTAGTGCTGCATGGAAAGGGAAATCCTTACGTCATCACCGATGACAGCGATTTTATTACCGATGTTGATATCAGCAATGACAATGCAACACTTTTTGTTTCAAGCTTTGAAGAAAGTACTGTTTACATGATAAATTTGGCAAACGTAACGCCACAAATTTCAGAAAAATATTTTCAACTTGGTTTCCCAGCTGGCGTAAGTGATGAAAATCCAAGCGGCGCAAACACAGGTGTTGGGCCACTTTCAGTGAGACATGGTGTGATTGATGAAGATTACACTGGCGCAGACATTGTGAGTTTAACCGCTTATCCCGGACAAGTGATTAGCTTTGAAAGTGGTGCTGCAGCTGAATTTGATGTTTCAAATTCCGGCAATCCTAACGACAACCCCACTCCCCTTCCCGAACCACCAAGTGGAAATAGTGGCGAAGCTTGCCAAGGTTTTGCGCAGGCTGTTGCTTCATTTTTTCCTGGCTCTGGCGCTGGCTTTGGAAACAGTGGTTTTCCCGACATCGTTCTTGGCGAACCTCGCGGACTAGGCGACACACAAGGTTCACTCCATGTGTTGAGCTTGGGCACAAATGGAAAAATTGTTCTAGATCTTGGCAACTGCCCGGTGGTTGACGGCGACGGTGACGACTTCATCATTTTCGAAAACGCATTCAATATTTTAGGCAACCCCGCAAATCCATATGCAGAGCTAGCCACAGTGGCGGTAAGCAACGATGGCGTAAACTTCGTTAGCTTTCCGTGCCACAGCAGTGAAGCTCCATACACCGGATGTGCAGGCTGGAAGCCAGTATACAGCCACATTGAAAATGACATCGACCCGTTTGATTTAGAAAATGCTGGTGGAGAAAGTTTTGACTTAAACGATATTGGCATCGCAAAAGCGCGTTACATTCGCATTATTGATAAAGGAAATAATTTTGGCGGCACGGGCACAAAAGGTTTCGACCTCGATGCCATCGCCGTCGTGAATGGTGTGATTACAAATTAGATATTTTTTCACAAAGGAGAAAACATGTTTACCGTAAGTCCATTTTCAGCATCAAATTTAGCAAGGCCGCTAGCACTCACCGCAGCAACATTTGCAGGCGGAGCTGCGCTCGGTGGATGTGATTCCACTGTAGAAGCGCCCGTGCATGGCAGAAGATACCCAACTGATGCGTTTCTTGCAGATGCTGCACCTAGCAATAATCTCGACATGGGCACCACTCGTCCTGACGCCGGTGCAAGAAGATTTGATAGGGGTGTGCGTGATTTTGCAGTAGCTCGCGATGCTTTTGCAGACGTGCTTCCGGGCGCAGATGCTTTTTTTGCTTCAGATGCCACATCTGCAATTGATGCAACGCCTCCCGCAGACGCTGGTCTACCAGCACTTCCAGAAGCACCGGTTTATCTCCACCTTGCAAACCTCACTTCTGATTTTGTAGATAGTTTAAGTGGACAAGTGAATGCCGATGACAGCACAAGCTTTTACTTCACCAGCAACAGCATTTTGTATCGCATCACTCTTGACCCTGCAGGAAATCTGCAGATGCAAAATGGAAATGCCTACGAGCAAGTAGCTGCCTTTCCTGGATCTGCTGCGCAAAACATTATTCTTCCCGATGGAAACGTTACTGTAAGTCACAGCACCCCAGACGGCATCACCATCATCGGCGCAAATGGAACTGTGCAAACTTTAGACTACAGTCAACACGTAGGAAACGGTTTAGGCTTTGTCCCAAATCTTCCAGCCGGACTCGCTTTGTTTGGCGGTGTGTTATGTGCAAACAATAACAATATTGCGGCACCAAATTTCAACGATCCTGCGCTAACCAGCTTCTACTCTGCAGCTCTTGTCTGCGCTCCTTATGCTGCCGGCACTCTGGATATAAATGGAACCTTTGTATGGCCGCTTGATGGTGTAAACGGAACAGCACTTATTACCGATCCCATCACCGGAGAACTGGCAGCTCTTACAAGCAATGGATATGATCCAGACGCTGCAACTGCACGACTTCACTTCACCGCTCTTGATGCAGCAGATGAAACAACCTTTTTTGAACTCGGTCATCTTACCGGACAAGTTGCACCAACTTTTCCCTTCAGTGGTGTTGAAGCAGTTGTTGGCATACAAGCCCCAGAAATTGGAGTGAGCGCAATTTCTCTTGCTGATGGAAGCAGTCGTTTTGTGGCTCTTCCACAAGTTGCAGGTTTTCCCGCCAGCATTAACCGCGCAGGAAATTGGGCGCTCGTTTCTGCGTTTGGTATCTTTGGCGAGCCCAGCAATGTGGTGGCACTCAACTTAGATAATCCCGATCAAACACTTTTATCTGAACTTCCTGGAAATGCAGGTCCATCAATACTTTTAGGCGGAAAACATTATCAAGTTGTTACCACTCCAGATGGAAACTTACTCGTGGCGGCAAATGTTTCTGCTTTGCAATAAGTGGAGATGAGATTGATTGACAGGAGAAGGAGAGTACTTTAACAGGAGTAACATTTAGAAAATCTTGAAAGGAAGTACACATGAAAACAGAACACAAAAATATTTCGCGCATTGTCGCATTGAGCTTGCTGGTGTTGCTTGCGGCCGTTTCGCGCATTCTTCCCCATCCTCAAAACTTTACGCCACTTATTGCCATTGCATTTTTTGGTGGCGCATCATTTCGCAGCAAACACTTGGCGGTCATCATTCCGCTGGCGGCAATGCTGGTGAGTGACGCAGTGATTGGCTTTCACGCGTTGATGCCAGTGGTGTATGCCTTCTTCATTATCACCACCCTTGCGGCGAGAAAATTTCAAACAGAAAAAAGTTTCAAAAACATTACTCAGTTTTCAGTTTTGAGTTCTGTTTGCTTTTTCATCGCTACCAACTTTGCTGTTTGGGTTTCAAGTGGCATGTACGAAATGAGTGTAAGCGGACTTGGCACTTGCTTCGCTGCCGCCATTCCTTTTTTCCAAAACACCTTGGCGGGAACCTTGCTGTATAGCTACACCCTTTTCTATGGATTCAGCTTCCTTGAAAAGCGTGTTCCGCAAATGCAAGCAGCATAAGACTTTGCTGTCAAACACCTTCAAAACGCGTTCTTCGGAGCGCGTTTTTTTTGCGCAACTTTTATGAACCTGTACCGATAAGAACTGCATGCGACTAAGTCCTACACAATTTGGATCTGGATTTGAAACACTACAAGGAACGTGGGCTTACAACCTTCATTTCGCCCTTCATACTCCAACACCGTTCGCTGACGTGGGGAAAAGCCTTCAAGATTTTTCTTATCCCAATCTTAACGATCGACTACGACGCAGCATTTCATCACATCCTCACTTGCACGCTTTTTTAACGTCAGCAGCAGAACCCAGCGGCAGCAGAGATGCACTCATCGCTGTACTTGAGCAATTTCACCACGATGCAACGGGCATTGAACTTCCAAAACCTGTTCCAAACTTTCACCCAGATGCACCTCTAGCTCAACACCCAGGCCTCTTTGCAGCTTGGAGAAAATATACTCTACAATCAACTCCAACATTTAATTTTTTGAACAACCAAGTCACTTCAGTTAGACGATACACCAGAGATCAAATTCCACGTGGATTTCATGCTGTAGAAACTGAAGATACTTTCGCACCACCTGAAAAACTCCCTCCACTTCCACAGGCTTCGGAACTTGAAAGAATACATAAAGGCAACTCGGAGATACAACGATATAGGGGCTCTCGTGGAGATCAACATCCTTGGGGAAACAACACTCTTTTCAGAAATGTAAGCCGCAGTTTTAACATACCTCAAAAAAGCAGAATCGCTCTCAAGTTTTTTTACTTTCAGCAGATGCTGCAGCGCTTTCAAAACCCCCATCACATGCTTGCTGAAGGCACTTTGTATGAAGATGATGGAGAATACCTTTGCGGAAGATAGTTCCCCCTGAAAAACCCATTTTTTCAAGATAGCGGACCTTGAGCGGTGTGTTTTTTCG
>PCXC01000055.1 GCA_002796345.1 Deltaproteobacteria bacterium CG11_big_fil_rev_8_21_14_0_20_42_23
AAATTACTTTGCTTATTACTTCTTTCTCAAACCTAAATAGCACACATTTTTTGCCATTATGCCCATCCTGAGTGTAACGAAGGATCTCCTCATTCAATTGTCAGAGGAGATTGCCACAGTCGCTACGCTCCTTCGCAATGACAGCAAATTGACCGAGGGAATGACAGCCTTTCAACATGAGGTCATGCTTTATGAAAAAAATTTTTCTCTTCTTCATTTTTCTTTTCCCACTTGTAACTCATGCGGCTGAAAAAAATCTCCTCACCCCGCAAACCATTGCTACACTTGAAGTGGAGATTTCAAAAATACATTCAGAGCAAAAACATTTTTTTCTCAAAAATGAACTTGAAAACATTGGAAACGTTTCAAAAAAACCTAAAAAACAAACTTTCTTTCATTATTATTTCCCGAAAGCGCTTTCACTTCACAACCTCCATCTGTTTTTGGCATCTCGAAATCTACCCAACAAAGAACTCAATCGACACCTTCAAGGCTTGTATAAAAAAGCCAGCAAGAAAGCCTCTCCGTTGAAGGCAGCAAAATGCAAGCTGCTTATCGCAAGTCTTTTGGCTGAAGAAGGAAATGCAGAAAAAGCAAACGCCCTCTTCAACTCTATTGATCCGCTTTTGCTTGAAGCCGATTACAACATGCTGCTGTATCAAGCGCATTATTTTGCAGTGATGAACAACACGCAACAAAGTCTTCATTTTTTGCAAAGCGCCTTTAAACTTCGCCAACAGGAAACCCTTGATCTGCTTGAAATTACCGACGACTTCTTCGCCATCAAAAACGAAAAACCTTTTCAAGATCAGCTAAAAAAATGGAAACATGAAAAGAAACTCTGGGCTATTCCCGTTCACCTCAAAGTTCCCAAAGCTAAACAAGCTCAAATTCAAGGCGAATGGAAAAGTGTTCGCTACAAGTGGTCGTTGCAAGCGCGCTCAAAACGCAAATCTCCCGTCTATCTGAAGCAATTCAAGCCACTTAAGATCTAAAAGGGAAAGGCAGCAATGCCGCTTGACAAACAGGTTTTAAGGCTGTTAGACCCATTTCGCATTTTGGAGGAAAGAACCATGGCAGACAATTCAGATAAAGTAAGTGAAAACATTCTAGGACGCTATTTTGTAGATAGCCAATGCATCGATTGCAACCTATGCCGAGATACAGCTCCCGCAAACTTCAAGCACAACGAAGAAGGCGGCTATTCTTACGTGTACAAACAACCCGAAAATGAAGAAGAAGAGTCACTTTGCGCCGAAGCTAAAGACGCCTGCCCCGTAGAAGCCATCGGCGACGACGGCGAAAGCTAACGCAACTCTAACACTGGTTTGACGGGCAAAATTCCTTTACCACACACCGGCAACACTCTGGTTTTCGCGCCTTGCAGCAACGCCTTCCATGAAAAATGAGACAACTGGAAAAATCGGTCCAGTCTTTTTCAGGCAAAAGCTTTTCAATTTCCTTTTCAATTTTTACTGGATGAGTTTCACGAATAAGCCCCATTCGCTTACATAAACGCTGAAAATGAGTGTCCACCGTCAAACCCGGCTCACCGAAAGCATGCATCCGCACTGCATTTGCGGTCTTTCTTCCTACACCTGCAAGCTGCACAAGTTCCTCCATAGTTTCTGGAACTTCGCCGCCATGCTGAAGCACAAGTTGCCTGCAACACTGTTGAATATTTTTGGCCTTGTTTTTATAAAAACCGGTAGATTTCACAAAGCCTTCAAGCTCTTGAAGATTCGCTTCAGCAAAATCTTTTGCTGATTTATACCGTGCAAACAAAGCCGGAGTCACCGTATTCACCCTAGCATCGGTGCACTGCGCCGACAAAATCACGGCAATTAAGAGCTGCAGCGGATTTTTGTAGGTCAACTCACAATCGGCATCTGGATATTCCGCACGAAGGCGATTCAAAATTTCAGCGATTCGCAACTTGTTGCTCATTTTTTTCACTTGCGCGTTCTCCTCAAACTTGCTTTGGTGCGGCGCTCTAGGCCTCTTTCAAAGGAATTTTTATGTGCGGAATCATTTGTGTTCTCAACATTGCTGCTGACACCAATTCACTTCGAAGTCAAATTTTAGAGCAAGCAAAACTGCTTCGCCACCGTGGTCCAGACTGGAGCGGCATTTACGCAGATGAGCACGCCATTCTTGCGCACGAACGTTTATCCATTGTTGATGTAGAGCACGGCGCGCAACCCCTCATCAACACACAAACCAAAGCAGCTCTTGCCGTGAATGGTGAAATATATAATCATGAAGATCTTGAAAAAACACTGAAGCAAAAACATGATTTTCAAACAAAGTCTGACTGCGAAGTGATTCTTTATCTCTACGAAGAACTGGGCGTAAAGTGTGTGGAAAAATTGAGTGGCATTTTTGCCTTCGTCCTGCACGACCCGCGCAACAACACTTTCCTGGTTGCTCGCGATCACATGGGCATCATTCCGCTTTATCAAGGCTGGACAAAAGATGGCACGCGTTACTTCGCTTCCGAAATGAAAGCCTTGCTTCACATTTGTGACAAAGTGGAAGAATTCCCTGCGGGTCATTACCTCACCGCAAATGATGAAGCTCCAAAAAAATATTATGACCCCGCTTGGTCTAAAGTGGGAAGATATCCCACCAACGCTTTCGATCCAGCTGAACTTCGCGAAAAATTTACCGAAGCCGTCCGCCGCCAATTGATGTGCGATGTTCCTTATGGCCTACTCATTTCCGGCGGCGTTGATTCTTCCATTGTTGCAGCCGTCGCTGCAAAATTCAAAACCAAGCGCATTGAAACGCACGAACAAACTGAAGCTTGGTGGCCAAGCTTACATTCGTTTAGCGTTGGCCTGGAAAGCTCACCTGACACTGCATTTGCGAGGAAGGTAGCAAATCACATTGGCACGGTTCATCACGAAATTGTGTTCACCGTTCAACAAGGTTTAGATGTTTTGTCTGACGTGATTTATCATTTAGAAACCTTCGACACCACCACCATTCGTGCTTCAACTCCCATGTATTTGATGTCGCGCTGGATTAAATCGATGGGCATTAAAATGGTGCTCTCGGGAGAAGGCGCTGATGAAATGTTTGGTGGTTATTTGTATTTTCACAAAGCACCAAACGCAAAAGAGTTTCACGATGAAACGGTTCGTAAACTGTTTAAGCTTCATCAATACGATTGCCTTCGCGCCAACAAATCCACAGCAGCCTGGGGCTTGGAAGCACGCGTTCCTTTTTTAGACAAAGAGTTTTTGGATTATGCCATGAATATTAATCCTGAAGAAAAAATGATTACGAAAGATAGAATGGAAAAATATATTTTGCGTAAAAGTTTTGAGGGTTATATTCCCGACGAAATTTTGTGGCGCCAAAAAGAACAATTTTCAGATGGCGTAGGATACAGCTGGATTGATGGCTTGAAGGATTTTGCCAATCGCGAAATCAGCGACAGCATGATGCAAAATGCAAAAAACCAGTTCCCCGAAAAAACTCCACTAACCAAAGAAGAATATTTATACCGAAGCATTTTTGAAAAGCACTTCCCCGGAGATTCAGCATTGGCGTGCATTCCCACCGGACCAAGCATTGCTTGCTCTACCCCAACTGCCATTGCTTGGGATGCCTCTTTCGCAAACTCAGCCGATCCATCAGGCCGAGCGATTAAAGTGCATCAGAAGAGTTATTGAATTCGCACTTGTCGCTCTATGACTTGCTTTTTCACTGTCATCCTCGCGAACGCGGGGATCCACAACTCAAACAATTTTGTTCCATCCTGAATATTGTGAACGATCTCCTCGTCCAATTGCCAGAGGAGATTGCCACGTCTTGCTTCGCAAAACTCGCAATGACAGTAAGCTGCTTGAATTGTGGATCCCCTGGTCAAGCCAGAGGATGACAGTGATAAAATCAGCACCTCCTCTTTTTCCGCATCTGGGAAAAGTGCTTCAGCAGGGCATCAGCCGAGAGCGTGTTGAGAATATCGCCTGCCTCAAGCCAACCTTTTCTGGCAATCCCTATTCCGTAATTACAAAAATCAAGTTGATCTGTGCTATGCGCATCGGGAGAAATACATGACTTCACCTTTTTCTCTTTCAACAATTTTCCGTAACGCCAATCTATGTCCAAGCGACGTGGATTGGCATTCATTTCTATAGCCACGCCATTTTTTGCAGCACACTCAATCACTTGAGCCAAATTTACTTCATACGCTTCCCGCTCCAACAGCAAGCGCCCGGTGGGATGAGCTAAAATATCAACATATGGTGAAGCAAGTGCAGTGCAAATGCGTTCGGTCATTTTCTTTTCTCCCATTTTGAAACGAGAATGTACGGATGCAATCACAAAATCAAAAAGTGCCAAAACTTCATTTTTGTAATCAAGCGAACCATCTTCTAAAATATCAACTTCAATTCCTTTTAAAATTTGTATTTCTTTTAGCTTTTTATTGAGCGCATCAATTTCTTTGTGTTGACGCTTAATGTCTGCAAGCTTCATCCCACCTGCATATGCCGCCGAATGGCTATGATCAGTGATGCCAATATAGCTAAAGCCTTCGTCTTTCGCAGCCAGCGCCATTTCTTCCATGCTGTTTTTTCCATCGCTGTAAGTGCTGTGGCAATGCAAAACACCTTTTAAATCTGAAAGTGTCACCAAATCTGGAAGTGCGTGATCCTGCGCAGCTTCAAGCTCACCTTGATTTTCGCGAAGCTCTGGCGGAATAAAGTCCATTCCAAAATGCTTGAATAAATCTGTTTCATTTTTACATGAAACAAAGATTTCTTTTTTTCCTTTAAATAAACCATATTCATTTAATTTAAATCCTTTTGCTTTTGCCAAAGTACGCAAAGCAACGTTGTGTTCTTTCGAACCCGTAAAATGATGAAGCGCAAAAGGAAAATCTTCATCACTGACTACGCGCAAATCCACATTTATTCCAGATTGCAGCTTCACAGAACTTTTTGTGGTTCCTTTATTTATCACGCTCGCTACTTCGGGATACGCAACAAAATAATCCATCAACTTGTTTGGTTTATTGCTGCTCGCAATAAGATCGATGTCTTTGCAGATTTCTTTATGACGTCGTAAACTTCCACCAAGTTCAAGCTGAATAAGATGCGATGATTTTTTTAGATACGAGAGCAACTTGGCTGCTTCAGCATTTGCTTCATCAAAGCGAAAAAGATCGGAAAATTTTTTCAATCCTTCAATGCCGGCCAAAATTTTTTCTTCAGATTTTTTTCCAAATCCAGAAAACTCTGACACCAAATGCTTGTGACATGCATGTTCAAGAGCTTTAATACTTTTTATATTTAATTCTTTCCACAGCGTTCTTGCTTTTTTGGCACCAACTCCTGGTATGGAAAGCATCTCTAATACTTCTGATGGGATTTGTTTGTGAAGTTTTTGATACTCCGGAAAAGTACCATGATGAATAATGTCTTGGATATGTTCGGCGATGCTTTTACCAACGCCATTTATCTCTTCAAGCTTTCCTTGTTGCGCCATATCCTCAATTTTTTTGCCAACCCCCTCAACGGCACGTGCTGCATTTCGAAAAGCTCGCACCTTAAATGGATTTTCATTATTTACCTCGAGCATATCGGCAGTTTCTTCAAAAAGAGTAACAATTTTTTTATGAAGAGAAGCCATGCAAACTCCTATTTATGATACGGTTCGCCTTTCAAAATAGTAAATGCTCGATAAATTTGCTCCAGCAAAACCACAAAGGCAAACTCGTGTGGCAACGTCATTTTGGAAAACGAAAGCAAACCATCCGCTCTGGCCTTCATGGCATCGCCATGGCCTGCTGCATCACCAATAACAAATACAGCGCTTCGTGGTGTCGCTCGCACATATAGCTGCATCACTCGAAATTGATCAGCAAATTCTTTTGAAGTGTATTGCGTTCCAGATTCTTCACAAAGCCAAACATAATCAGGAGAAGCAACTTCACGAAGCGAAATTTTTTTCAATGCATCAGCTTCGTCTTTTGCCACAATATGCTCTAAGTTTACATAATGCTTCAAGCGGCCAAGATAATCATCGGCCAAAGTATGAATGGCTTTATTCTTCCCTTTTCCAATGGTGATTATTGCTAAACGCATATTCATTTTCACTTTCTGTTGAGATTACGAAATCATTTTCACCACGGCATCAACGAGTTTTTCAACTCCGCTCCACACTTCCCCAATTGATTTTGCATTCATGTAGGCTGGTGTGGTGACAATATTTTTGTCGCGATCAATAACGCAATCAACGGCTCTGCAGTTTTCATGACTATGACCCATCGCTGTAATTTTCTTTGCTGTCTCGGCATCATCGCCAATGGTAAGGGTTGCAGAGACACCAATATCTTGAAGTGCTTTTGCAAGCGTTGCCGGCGCAATGCAAATGGCAGCAATGGGTTTGTGGCGAATGTGCATTTGTTCAATCAGGTGCAACAGATCTTCATTCACTTCACAGTTTTCACCTTCTTGCGCAAAAGTGCTTAAATTCATTGCGGCGCCTGCTCCGCCGGGCATTACCAGTGCATCTAGTTCATCAGCATTCGCGGTGTGAAGATCTGCGATGTGCCCTCGCGCAATGCGAGCAGACTCTTGCAAAACATTCCGTGCATTTGGCACTTGTTCACCATCCAAGTGGTTGACATGCATGCGTTGATTTATGTTTGGTGCAAAGCACACCGCTTCGGCGCCAGCTTTATCAATGGCAAGCAAAGCACACGTTGCTTCATGAATTTCAGAACCATCTTTAAACCCGCACCCAGAAAGGATTACCCCAATTTTCTTCTTCATCTTTCCTCCTTAGCTCATTTCATAAGTTAGCATTCGCTCTAGCGCATCTTCAGATTGGGCGCAACTTCAATACTTGCTCTCTGCAGCAAAACTGAGTAGGCAGGCCGGATGCGTTATGCCGACATTGCCATTCCAGCCAAGGTTTTTTACGCCTTCACCTACTTAATTCCAGATGCCATGCAGCTTTCTGTTGGAAGCTTGGTTGAAGTTCCCTTTCGCAACAAAAAAATGATGGGCATTGTTACTAAACTGCACGATGAAACACCGCTGCATTTTGCAAAATCGTTGAAACACATTTCTACTTGCATCAGCAAAAATCCACTTATGCATGAAGCGCTGGTGAACTTTGTATTGTGGATCGCAAAGTATTACTGCGCGCCCGTTGGCGAAACGTTTCGCACTGCACTTCCCAAAAGAATTTTGGAAGCAACAGATTTGAATGCAACCCGCGTCACCGTTCCGCACGAACTTCGCAGCTTTAAAGCCGACTCTTCTCTTACCTTGCTTCCAGAACAAGCAGAGGTGGTGCAAACCATTTTGCAGAGCATTAATGAAGAAAAGAAAAAACCTTTTCTCATCGAAGGCATTACTGGAAGTGGAAAAACTGAAGTTTATTTACAAATTTGTGAACATATTTTGAGTAACGGTGGCCAGGCTATTTTTTTGGTTCCCGAAATTGGACTTACTCCACAAACGGCTTCGCGCGTGATAAACCGCTTTGGAGAACAAGTTGCCGTCTATCACTCTGAACTCACCGATGCACAACGCCAAGCACAATGGCTGCGCATGAAAACCGGTGAAGCCAACATTGCCATTGGAACGCGCTCTGCACTTTTTGCTCCGTTTGAAAATTTGCAGGCTATTATTATTGATGAAGAACACGACGGATCGTACAAGCAAGAAGAAGGTGGCGTACATTACCACGCGCGCGATGCCGCCGTTATGCGTGCACATTTAGAAAATGCACTTATTGTTTTGGGCTCGGCAACTCCTTCACTGGAAAGTTATTTCAATGCACTCAATGGAAAATATCATTTGCTTCGTCTCACCAAACGCGCAACTGGAGCTGTTTTGCCAAAGGTTGAATTAATTGACCTCAAAGATAAATCTCATCGCAAAGATGAAGAAGCCCTTTCGCTGAGCACGCCACTTTTAAATGAACTTGGAAAAACACTTGCGCGAAAAGAACAGGCTATTTTGTTTTTGAATCGCAGAGGATTTGCACATTTTATTTTATGTGAAGATTGCGGTCATGTATATGAATGCCCCAATTGTAAAATCTCACTCACCTATCACGAACGAAAAAATCATCTTCTTTGCCACTATTGCGATTACAGCATCAGCACGCCAAAGACTTGTGCAAGTTGCAAAAGTGAAAACCTCACACCGGTTGGTGCTGGTACCGAACGGCTTGAAGGCGAGATTGCAGATTTGTTTCCGGATGCGCGCGTTGCAAGGCTCGATCGCGACACCTTGCAAAAACGAGAAACGCGCACAAAAATTTTCAAGCAAATGCGCAATCATGAAATTGATGTTCTCATCGGCACCCAGCTGATCACCAAGGGGCACGACTTTCCCGGCGTAACTTTGGTTGGCATCATTTCAGCTGATGCTGTTTTGGGCTTGCCAGATTTTAGATCGAGCGAGCGCACGTTTCAGCTGATCACGCAAGTTTCTGGCCGCGCTGGCCGTGGTGACAAACCTGGAAAAGTTATTGTACAAACATACCAGCCAGAACATCCCAGCTTGCTTCACGCCAAAGAACACAACTTCGTTTCATTTTTTGAAGAAGAGCGCCAAAGCCGCGAAGATCTTTTTTATCCTCCGTTTGGTCGCATTGCCAACATCAAGTTTTTGGGAAATGATGAACAAAAAGTAATTCGTGCCAGCCGCTTTATTGCCGACAGCTTACGCAAAACCTTTTCACACAATGAAGCGCTAAGCCTTTTGGGGCCTGCACCAGCGCCGCTTGAAAAAATACGAGGAAAATTCCGCTGGCACATTTTGCTGAAGTCAAAACAAACAAGCCTACTCTCTGAAGTGATCACTCAAATGCAAATCCACCTCATGCCAAAACTCCCCTCCGGCGTCAGAATGAACGTAGACATTGATCCAATGCAGTTGTTGTAAGCCAACCTGAAATTGAGTTGACCGGCTGAAAAACTGCTGTTAAGGCCTCCTTCATGGCTATTCTTCCTATTGCACTTTATCCACATCCTCTGCTTTCGCAGAAGGCTGCAGAAGTTGAGAAAGTTGACGATAAAATTCGTCAGCTGCTCACCGACATGGCTGATACCATGTACGAGGCAAATGGTGTGGGCCTTGCTGCACCTCAAGTTGCTGTCTCTTTGCGCTGCGTTGTTATTGATACTGGCCCTGTTTCTGAAAGCAATCCGCAAGCTCTTGGCCTTTTGAAAATGGTGAATCCTGCTATCACGCATGCAAGTGGTGAAATTGTGTGGGAAGAAGGCTGCCTCTCTCTTCCTGAATTTCTCATAGAGGAAACTCGACATGCTGAAGTAACCTGCAGCTATCTCAACGAAAAAGGTGAAGGAAAAACCTTATCAGCAAAAGGTTTGCTGGCAGTTGCCATTCAACATGAAATTGATCACCTGGATGGAAAACTGATCATTGATGACATCAGCAGCATTAAAAAAGACCTGTATATTACAAAAATTAAAAAGGGAAAAATCGTTCCGAAATATAAAGTGATCTAATATGAAAATAGTTTTCATGGGCTCTGCAACCTTTGCACTCCCTACCCTTCACAAACTTGTTGAATCTGAGCATCACATCGTTGAAGTAGTGTGCCAGCCGGATAAACCCGCTGGACGCGGCTACGAGACGCATGCTTGTCCCGTTGCAGAATACTGCAAAAAAGTTGGCCTCAATCTCTATCAACCAAAAAGTTTGAAAACGACAGATGTTTATGAACACTTGGCAGCACACAACGCCGACGTATTTGTGGTAGTTGCCTATGGAAAACTCTTGCCGAAAAATATTTTAGATTTGCCCAAGCATGGCTGCGTCAATATTCATGCATCAATCCTGCCCAAGTATCGCGGCGCGGCGCCCATCAACTGGGCCATCATCAACGGCGAAAGTGAAACAGGCGTTTGTACCATGCTGCTTGATGAAGGCATGGACACCGGCGATATTTTACTTTTTTGCGCAACTGAAATTACTGACTGCGAAACCGCGCAAAGCTTGCATGACCACTTAGCGCCTATTGGTGCGGATTTGCTGATGCAAACTTTAGAAGAACTGCAAAAAGGCGAAGTAAAACCCATCCCGCAAGATGATAGCCTCGCAAGCTATGCGCCCATTCTCACCAAAGAACTTGGGCACATCGATTGGAACAAATCTTCAGACGAAATTTACAATCGCATTCGAGGCCTCACGCCGTGGCCCGGCGCATACTGCTTCATCAACAACAAACGCCTTCGCCTGCACGAAGTGGCACCCACTCATGAAACACACCAAGAAAAACCGGGCACCATTTTAGAGTGTGATGAAAGTTTGTCCATTGCGTGTGGAAAAGGCAAACTGTACCTCTTGGAAGTGCAACTAGAAGGCAAAAAGAAAATGTCGGCCAAAGATTTCTTACACGGCCACGCCTTAAACGAAGGCGATGTTTTGGGGTGATTTTTAAAATTGACTATTCTAAAGTAGTGGTTTAGGATAGTCAGAATGAAGATAAAACGCAGCATTTTCAATAAGTTAAAGACTGACTTTTCCCTAAAAGAAGCCACTATTCTGGTTGGACCGCGTCAGGTTGGAAAAACACACCTTCTTCATCAATTAGAAAATTACGCAAAAAAAGCCTCCAAAAAAACGCATTTTTTCGACCTCGAGCAACCTGCCCAACTTGCCCTCTTCAACCAAAGTGAAGAAAAAATTATTGAGCTTCTTCAAGGAGCTGGAGAAGTGATTTTTATCGACGAGTTTCAATATTTAAAAAACGCATCAAAAATCTTCAAAGCTCTTTATGACCAAGGAAAAGGTCCAAAAATTTTTGCATCCGGCTCCTCTGCTCTCGAAATACATTCTCATCTCAAAGAATCTTTGGCAGGAAGAAAATTTTTGTATCACATATATCCTTGTAGTTTTGAGGAAATCTCACAAGTCATCCAAAATAACACACTTCATTCTTATTGCCTCTTTGGTGGCATGCCAGGAACTACACATCTTGATAACGATGAAAGAAAAAAACAACTTCTTCAAGACATTCTCCAATCTTATATTTTGAAAGATATCAAATCTCTTCTTCGCGAGGAAAACTTACGAGCCTTTAATCATCTTCTTTTTCTTTTGGCAGACGCTCAGGGTAGCGTCATTTCTGTTGAAAGCTTAGCGCGTGATGTTGGTCTTTCAGCTCCAACGATTAGCTCTTATCTTGATACTTTGGCACAAACTTATGTAAATTTTCCGGTGTACAGTTACAGTAAGAACCTTGGAAACGAATTGAGAAAATCGAAAAAATTTTATTTTTATGACTTGGGTATTAGAAATGCTCTTCTCAAAAATTTTGCAGCCCTTACAAAACGTGAAGATGCCGGCTGTATCTTGGAAAGCTTTGTTTTTCTCGAGCTCCAAAGAAAACTGAATCCAGAAACTGAAATTCGATTTTGGAGATTAAAATCTGGAGAAGAAGTTGATTTCATTTGGATCAAAAATCAAAAAGCATTTCCAATCGAAGTTAAATTTAATTGGGAAAGAAAAAAGATTCCAAATGGTCTTGTTGCTTTCTTAAAAAGATATCCCGAAACTTCACGTGCATTTGTTGTGAGTCAACAATCTGCCAAAGACATTACATATGAAAAAACAACAATTTCATTTATTTCATTCGATGAAATTTCAAAAAGTATTGAGGAAATTTAATTATGAAAAAACTGATCGCTCCTTCCATTTTAGCTGCTGATTTTTCAAGACTTGGCGCAGAAGTTGAGGCCGTAAGCAAAGCTGGCGCTGATCTTATTCACGTGGACATTATGGATGGCCACTTTGTGCCAAACCTCACCATGGGCCCGGCCATTGTCAGCGCCATCAAGCCTCACACCTCACTTCCCCTTGATTGCCACTTGATGATAAATAATCCTGGAGAGTTTATCGAACCCTTCGCAAACGCAGGTGCAGACTGGATTTCCATCCATATCGAAACTGGAGACGTGTCAAAACACTTGGCCCACATTCAGCGCATGAAGAAAAAAGCTGGCCTGGTAATTAACCCACCAACTCCACTTGAAAGCATCTTAAAGTACGTGCATCTTGCCGATTTTGTGTTGGTGATGACAGTGAATCCTGGATTTGGCGGACAATCACTTATTGAAAACTGCCTGGAAAAAATTTCGAAGCTCAAACGTTTTCGCGAAGAAAAAAAACTCACCTTTCAAATCGAAGTCGACGGTGGCGTAAAATTAGAAAACATTGCACAAGTGGCAAACGCAGGCGCAGAAATAATCGTCTCCGGCTCTGGTATTTTTTCACAAAAAAATTACAAAGAAATTATTTCAGAGATGAAGTCTGCGCTTTAACCCCGCGCTACTTCTTCAGCGATTTGGTTTTTGAATGAAGGGGACGGTTCTCACTTCATAACTCTTTAAAATTATTCAGAAAATAACGGCAACTGAGCATTTCCAATCAATCTTGTCGAAAAAGCATCACAGCATTGAAATATTAAGTCTCTATTTATATAATTCTCAAAGTATTTTCTACTGGCATGTTCTTTGTAGGACAACAAGTATGCCGCGAAAAGCTCGACATCTTTCCAAATCAGCAATGCTTCACATCATTGCTAGGGGAAATAATAAAATAAAAATTTTTCGAAATAGAAATGATTTTTCTCATTTTGAATGGACACTGAGACGCTTTCAGCCAGAGGATGATTTTTTCATTCATCATTATGCGCTTATGCACACCCATTTTCATCTCTTATGTTGGCTTGAAAACACAGCGACTTTAGCAAAAACAATGAAATCAATTCTCATTTCTTATCAATATTATTATCGAAAAAAATATAACTACACTGGGCACTTATTTCGTGATCGCTATCGTTCTATCTCAATTGAAGGTGAAGAATATTTTTTGCAATGTGGCCGGTATATTGAACTTAATCCTGTTCATGCTGGAATATGCAAAGATCCAAGGCAATATCCTTGGTCAAGTTACAACTTTCATGCATATGGAAAAGAAAATACGCTCGTGAAAACAAAAATGTACATCGACAATTCAGTTCATAAAAGAGAGGGGAGAATGAATGTCGATTATCAAAGCTTCATCATAGCGGGCATTGATCTTGATGTTCAAAAATTAAAAAAGCAGTTTGAAGACAGATAAGCAAAAAATGAAGTCAGCGCTAAAAAGTGAATGATAACATTGGATTATAAAGCGAGTATAAAGCGAGAACCGTCCCCTAGTTTTTGCGCTTTAACCCCGCGCTACTTCTTCAGCGATTTGGTTTTTGAAGTTTACTAAATCTTCTCGGGTGGAGACGTCTAGGAGTAAGTTTTTGAGTTGCGTCAAAAGTTCATACCAGCGTGTTGCATCGCATGTATAAATATAATCCAAAATCACATACAGCAGGTGATCGTTGCCACGCCACTCTTTCAGGGCAACGGTAATGCCTTCCATTTGTGCACCGTCACAAATTTTGAGCATGTCATTATAAAAACGTCGCTCTAAACTTTTGTGCACTCCCAGCAAACTAATAAACGAATGATCTAAGCAAAACGTGAGATAACGAATGTCTTCCACCGTTGCATCCGGACCGGAAGTGACCGCAAAGAAAGGACTTCCCACTTCCAGCGTAACCGTCTTGCCTTTTCTCAGCTTCAAACTTCTGAGTGGGCAAATATGGGCAACACCCGAAAGCGCAACAGGCACAATGCTCACCACATCTGCGCCATCTTCTTTTGCAATTTCTTCAGACGCCTGCAACGCGATGCGAATAGCGCCCTTCTTTATATGTGCATGCTCTTTTGTAAGCCTCGCCAAATTGCCAACAGCATAATAACTTGCGCCCAACACTTTACCCTCTGCATCGTATTGCGTTCTTGCGCGCTTTCCTTGTGGGAAAATGGCAAGCGCTCGTTTTTCTTTCACCAATTTTTCCACGCCAAGCTTCACGGCTTCCATTGCACTGCTAATACTGGCATTGTTGCGCTCCACAAAAATCATTCCCAAGAGCGAGGCAATTTTTCCAATCCCCAAAACAGATGCGATGAGTTTGTTTTCTAAAAAATGATCTTTCGCCATGAAAAAAGTGGGCAGTTTTGCCAAACTCTTTTCTTCAAACGCACACAAAAGGGGCGCGATCATAAAATCGAATAAACTTGTATGATTAAAACAATACACGGGAAACGCCGAAGCATTCGAAAGCAAATGTTTTCCTTTCAACTCCAGTTTTGTGTGTGTAATTTGCAACATCCGCAAACACCATTCGCATGTGAGTTTCCGAACGACGAGTTCAAATTGATCTTGCGATAATCGCTTGTGAAAAAAAAGTGCCAATCTACTTATGAGATGTGTTGAAAAAAGTGCTTGCAACCAAAGTGTTTTGATTTTTTCGCGACCTTTTAGATCGGAAAAATCAAAATTGAGTTTTTTATACTTCAAGGGAAAATCTGCAAAAGAGAAATCGAATGGACCATAAAGTGAAAACAACACATCAAAAAAATCCTGCGGCGACAAAAGTGAACTTTCTTGTAAAAAAGTGTGGAACGCAAGTTTACGTTTTGAAACATTTCGAAAATGCAAAAAACTCAGCGCAAGAAGAACGCCTAAAAACAGCAACGGCACAAGAAACATTTGTTCGCTCATGGAATTTAAAAAAGTGACCAGCAAAAAAACAAAAAGCAAAAAACGAAGTGCTAAAATATACTGCTCGTAAACACCAAGCATTCTGTTCACTTGATACCAAGGTTCTTGCTGCACTTTTACAAATGGAGAAAGTAGTGAACAAAGAGGAACAAGAAGACTCAAACAAAAGAGAAACAAAAACGGAAGAGACAAGAGAATGTGAACAGTGAACATAGATATCTCAAAAAATACATTTCATTATGTGCGTTGCGCTTGCACAAGATCGAGTGCGTAAGAAAAACTTACATCCACTTTTTTCTTTCCAATGGTAAAATGATCATTAGCAAGTCTGCGTGAAATGCGGCTTGCCACGGACTCGGCGCCATCTCCTGCAGATTCGTAGATGGCAGTGATAAGCCCTTCATCCTTATTTGACAAGACCACATCAATGGGATGACGAACAAGTGAACGAACTAATTCTTCAATATGCAAAATAAGATACTCAGCCTTTTTTATTCCAAAGCATTTACGAATATAAGCATAGTTGCGAACTTTGATATCGTAGCGATAAGTTTTTTGATTGTGATCGAACGGCGAAGCCGAAGGAGCTTCGGGAAGAAACAACCTGTGTTCCACCATGCGCTTCTCGCCAACATCGCACCAAAGCCTGCCCACTTCTTTGGCCAACAATTGTCTGCATGCCAGCAAAACGCTGCCCTCAGCCTCTTTGGCGTCGCTTGAGTAAATGCGCCGCATATATTCAGCTTCATCTATACTTTTTAGTTTTGGATCTCGCCCTGCAATCATCACTTCTACGCCTGGCGTTCTGTTTACATTTCCCGCTGCAATGCCCACTTCAATTTTTCCACCAATACGAACGCGCGAAGAAATAAAGGCAATAAGGCGATCGATGGCCAAACGCACATTGGTGATGTTGGCATACACGGCTGGAAGATCGGTGGTTGCTGCAAGATGATAATGCTGCTGACGTTTCAAAAAAAGATGGTCGTTGCTTTTCAGCACATCGCGCAAAACATCAAGCGCACTAAAGTATGTTTTTTGCTCTTGTGCGGGATGCGTTTTTAATGATGTCCGCAAATAAGAAATAAGTGAGGACGAAGCCTCGCGTTGCTGGGATGAAAGCCGAGAAACCAAAACTTCAAAGGCCTGTTCGGCAGATTCCGCCACATGCGATGGCTGCAGCTCTGTTGCCTTTGTTTCAGTTTTGCTTTTTTTTGCCGAAGTTTTTCTCATCTTGAGAAAGCGCTGTAGCATTCTACATTTTGAAAGTCTATGAGTTTGTTGTGGATCTAAAGCGCTCCTGGGCCTTTGTCTCCGGTGCGAATGCGAACGGCCTCTTCAACCGGCAAAACAAAAATTTTGCCATCTCCAATTTTTCCGGAGTGTGCGGTTTCACGAATCACTTCTACAAGATCCTCCACTTGTTCATCGCGAACAACCATTTCGATTTTAATTTTGGGAAGGAAGTCGATGACATACTCTGCGCCCCGATACACTTCGGCATGACCTTTCTGATTGCCGAAGCCTTTGACTTCGGTGATGGTCATGCCGCTAGCGCCTGCTTCTTGCAGCGCATCTTTTACGTCATCTAGTTTGAACGGCTTAATAATCGCTTCGATTTTTTTCATGCCGCATAGCTAAAGCGTTTTCCAAAAATCTGCAAGCGAAGATCTTAGCGCTTACCGCTCACACGCCTTTGCATGGTCGAGCGATCCTCGTGAATATCCTTCGAGGTGGAAAAATTCTTTTTCGGCTTCCTTGCTTTCAAAGCCTCTTCGTTACGATCATAGCCAAACTTGTGATTTCTTTTTTTGCTTTTCATCTTGTCCCTCCTTTAGGGAATGAAAACTGTGGTGTTTGAATGAGTATACGCTCCTCAAGATGGGGATGATAGAGCTGAAAGTAATTTTTTTCTCATTTTTCGCACTTCCACGAAAAGCTAAAAAAAGGAAGAAAAAAGGTTGACATTTTACCCCCTCAAACCTAAAGAGCGAAGCTAATTTAAGAGATTCACCTTACTTTTTAAGGTTGATAACGAAAAAACATTCATTTTCAAAGACTTATGAACCTCGATGATATTGACATTTTATTGCTCACTTCTCTTCAGAAAGATGGACGCATGAAGCGCAGCGATTTAGCCAAGATAACCGACCTTTCGGTGCCTTCGGTAAGTGAGCGCCTGAAAAAGCTGGAAGAGCAAGGCGTGATCAGTGGCTACCATGCCGTGCTCAATCCAAAAAAAATACATTGGGACGTCACCGCCTTCATTACCGTTACAGTTGATAACTCAAATCATTATCCGCAGTTTTTACAGCACGCAAAAGAAGAAGCCCAAGTGCTGGAATGCCATTCCATTACGGGCGAAGGCAGCCACATGCTGAAAGTGCGCGCCAAAAACACCGAACACCTCGAACTGTTGCTGGCAAAAATTCAAAGCTGGGAAGGTGTGGCCAGCACACGAACACGCGTTGTGATGAGTTCTGCAAAAGAAGGAACTCATATTCCATTATAAATGATCCTTCTCTTATGTCGGTGGTCGACAGGAGAGAAGTGAGTAACGAAAGGGCAGGTAAGATCATGTCAGGTATTAAAAAAGTGCTAGAGCTAGCAGAAAAAAGCCATGCAAAGATGGTGGATTTCAAATTCGTCGATTTTCTTGGAATGTGGCAGCATTTCTCGGTTCCTCTTTCCGAACTTGATGAAGGTTCACTGGAAGACGGCTTCGGCTTCGATGGTTCTTCCATCCGTGGATGGCAGCCCATTCAAGATTCAGACATGGTAATCATCCCCGATATTGAAACCGCTGTGCTTGATCCTTTCATGAACATTCCTACCATCAGTTTAATTTGTACGGTGCATGATCCCATCAGCAAACAGCCGTATTCACGCGATCCGCGCCACATTGCAAAAAAAGCAGAAAGCTATTTGAAATCTACTGGCATTGCTGACACTTGCTTTGTTGGGCCAGAGCCAGAGTTTTTTATTTTTGATGACATTCGCTATTCGCAAACGGCAAACGAAGGTTTTTACAGCATTGATTCAGACGAAGGCCCTTGGAACAGCGGCAGCGGCGACAAGCAAAACTTGGGCTACAAGCCACGCCACAAAGAAGGTTATTTTCCTGTTGCTCCAACCGATTCGCAGCAAGATCTTCGCACCGAAATGGTGCTTGAAATGCAAAAAGTTGGCATTCACGTTGAGTGTCAACATCACGAAGTGGCTTCAGCTGGACAAGCTGAAATTGACATGCGTTTTTCTCCTCTCTTAAGCATGGCCGATCAATTTATGTGGTTCAAATATGTGATCAAAAACGTGGCAAAGCGAAACAACAAAACCGTTACCTTCATGCCAAAGCCAATTTTTGAAGATAACGGCAGCGGAATGCACACGCATTTGAGTTTGTGGAAAGATGGAAAGCCACTCTTCGCAGGTGACGGCTACGGAGGCCTTTCCGAGATGGCGCTTCATTTCATCGGCGGAATTTTGAAACACGCTCCAGCTCTTTTGGCGTTCAGCAATCCAACCACAAATTCATACCGTCGTTTGGTTCCTGGATATGAAGCTCCCATTCGCTTGGCATACTCAAGCAGAAATCGTTCTGCGGCCATTCGTATTCCGATGTATTCTTCAAATCCAAAATCAAAGCGTATCGAATTCAGAACTCCAGATGCAACCTGCAACGGTTACTTGGCGTTCACGGCAATGCTCATGGCAGGCCTCGATGGCATTCAAAACAAAATTGATCCAGGCGCTCCGCTTGACAAAAACATTTACAAGCTCACACCTGAAGAACTCAGCAATGTTCCTGGATGCCCAGCCGATCTTGATGCTGCTATCAACGCACTTGAAGCCGATCACGAATTTTTGTTGAAAGGTGATGTGTTCACTGAAGACGTGATTCGCACCTGGATTGAATACAAACGCGAAAACGAAATTGCACCAATGCGACTTCGCCCAGTTCCATTTGAGTTTGCATTGTATTACGATTGCTAATTGCAAACATTGCTCAAAGACAAAACGGCTCTTGAAAAAGAGCCGTTTTTTTTGATTGTTGTTTTGATTTTTATTTGTCCTCATTTTTTTATCATCCTCTGGCTTGACCAGGCCTGCCTGCCGGACAGGCAGGGGATCTATCGTCTTAAAGGTCAAGCAGAAAGCGGATAAAATGCGATGTTATTTTTTAACATGGCATTTAAACACACAATCATCTTACGCAT
>PCXC01000056.1 GCA_002796345.1 Deltaproteobacteria bacterium CG11_big_fil_rev_8_21_14_0_20_42_23
TCCTGCTGAGGTCTTCTTGAACCAAGTGTTGCACTTCGAATGTGAATCCACATCCCCGCGTTCGCGAGGATGACAAAAAACAAAATTATACAAAAGAAGCTAAAGTACCAAACACTAAGTACCAGGTACCATTCTACCATCGTACTAACACTTCTCCAACACACTCACCGTAACATACGTTCCAGTTCCTGCATGAGAATGAATGACGCCTCGTTTTGCGTTTTTTACTTGAAGTTTGGCGTCGGCAAAATGTTTTTCAATTTTTTCTGTTAATTGCCAGTAAGCAAAGGTTGCTTGCATTAAACCTGTTGCACCAACGGGATGTCCGCACGCAATAAGGCCGCCAGACGGATTCACTGGGCATTCGGATTCGTATTCAAACTTCATTCCGTAATCTATGCCTGGCATGTGGGCTTTTCCTGAAGTGGCAAAGTTTCCGCCTTCACCGTATTTGCACAATCCCATATCTTCGTACGTTTGAATTTCAGATGAGGTGTAGGCATCGTGAAGCTCGACAAAATCTACTTCTTTTAGCGGATCTGTAATGCCTGCCATCTTGTAAGCTTGAATTGATGCGCATCTGCCAGCTCTGAAAGAGTGAATGCCAGGGTAATCTAAATTTTTGTAATCAGCTTCAGTTTCGTTTGGAAGCAGTGGAACTTTTTTGTGAGGCCGATCGGACATACGCATGGCGTCTGTGCCACGGCCGATGCCGGTGATCTTTGCTTTTGGCAAAGTTTTTCCTGCGGCAGCTTCTAATTTTTTTACGCCCTCTTCGCTTGCAAGCACTACCGCTGCAGCGCCGTCGCTCATGGTGCAAATATCAAGTCGTGTTAATGGCCAAGCCACCATTGGTGCATTGCGCACATCTTGAATGCTGAGCTTCATTTGCTTTTGCGCGTAAGGATTATGAAAAGCATTGTTGTGATTTTTTACCGAAACCGCTGCAAGTTGCTCTACAGTTGTTCCAAATTCTTGCATGTGACGTGTTACCATCATGGCGTAGTAGCCTGAGTAAAATCCGCCGACGGGAAAATCGAAACTTACATCGGAAGCAAGTGCGATGAATTCATTTCCCTTCCAAGTGTTTACATGGCTCATGGTTTCGAAACCAAAAATGAGGCATGTATCCATATGGCCCGATGCAATATTTTTCCAGCCTTCCTGGAAAGACAGACCACCCGTGGCTCCGCCGCCTTCAACGCGGTGCGAAGGTTTTGGACAGAGGCCCAAAAAATCTTGGCACATTACGCCTGCCATCAGCTGACGCGTGAAGTGATCAGAAAAATAAGAAGCAACTGAGCCATCCACAATTTCCAAAAACTTTGGATAATCGATGCCCATATCGTTGATGGCATATTTCACCGCTTCATCTACGATGGCTTGAAAGGTTTTATCAGGCCTTGCTTTTTTAAACTTCGATACACCAGCGGCAACTACATAAACGTCTCTCATGGTTCCTCCTTATTTGGTACGATAGTGCGATAGTATTTAGTACTTGGCGGTTTGTTCTTTTTGTCATCCTCTGGCTAGACCAGGCCTGCCTGCCGGACAGGCAGGGGATCCACAATTCTTTTTTACAATGTCATGAATAACGATAAATTGTTTAAATATCTGGATCCCCGCGTTCGCGAGGATGACAAAACTAAAAAATGAGAATGAAAAATAAAGTTAAAAAATCTTTACCGAATCATTTTACATTTTTCTCAACCCAATTGGTGATGTCATCAATGGGTGTTCCTGGAGTAAAAATTTCTGAAACTCCAAGGGCTTTTAATTGTTCGATGTCATCTTGTGGAATAATGCCACCGCCGAAAATTTTGATGTCGTCAGATTTTTCGGCTTTGAGCAAATCCATCACGGCTTTAAACAAATACATGTGCGCGCCAGATAAAATAGAGATGCCAATGGCGTGCACATCTTCTTGAATGGCAGCTGCAACAATTTGTTCGGGAGTTTGGTGTAAGCCAGTGTAGATGACTTCGTAACCTGCATCACGAAGTGCGCGAGCTATAATTTTTGCACCGCGGTCGTGGCCGTCTAGGCCTGGTTTTGCGACGAGTATTCTAATTTTTTTCATAGTTTCATTTCTTAAAAAATTCCGGGATCGTTGTATTCGCCAAACACACTTTTCATGGTGCTCATCATTTCTTCTTCGGTGCAGTAAGCAAGAGCGCAGTCGACAAGTGCTGGCATTACATTTTGATTATTGATGGATGCATTTTTTAAAGCTTGAAGTGTATTTTCCACTTCAGCTTGATTTCGTTTTGCTTTCATGGCTGCAATTCTGGCAACTTGTTTTTCTCTAACACTTTCGTCGATCCGCAAAATATCTGGTTCTCCTTCATCTTCGCTGATGAAGTCATTGACACCGACAATAATTTTTTCTTTTTTTTCAATTTGTCTTTGATACGTAAAGCTTGCGTCAGCAATTTCCTTTTGTGGATAACCAATATCAATCGCTTTCAACATGCCACCCATATCTTCAATTTTGTTGATGATGGCCATTGCTTCTTCTTCCATTTCGTCTGTGAGTTTTTCAACGAAATAGGAACCTGCAAGTGGATCGATGGTATTTGTTACACCAGATTCGTGTGCAATAATTTGCTGCGTGCGCAATGCAATGCGCGCTGAAAATTCTGTTGGCAACGCTAAGGTTTCATCAAGTGCATTTGTGTGCAGCGATTGTGTTCCGCCTAAAACTGCAGAAAGTGCTTGAAGCGTTGTGCGTGTAATATTGTTGTATGGTTGTTGCGCTGTAAGTGAGCAGCCCGCAGTTTGAGTGTGGAAGCGCATCATAAGTGAGGTCTCTTTTTTGGCGCCGTATTTTTCTTTCATCACTCTAGCCCAAATTCTTCTGGCAGCTCTGTATTTGCAAATCTCTTCGAAGAAGTCGCTGTGAGCATTGAAGAAAAATGAAAAACGTCTTGCAACTGTGTCAACATCTAAGCCGCGTTCTTTGCAGGCTTGCACATAGGTAAAACCATTTGACAACGTGAAGGCAAGTTCTTGCACTGCGGTAGAACCCGCTTCGCGAATATGATACCCTGAAATGGAAATGGGATGAAAACGTGGAACTTCTTGTGCGCAAAATTCGATCATATCTACCACAACGCGCATTGATGGGTTAGGAGGAAACGCCCACGAATGTTGCGCAATAAATTCTTTGAGGCAATCGGTTTGAACTGTTCCGCCGATTTTATCCCAAGCAACACCCTGCTTTTTGGCAAGCGCTAAGTACATGGCCAGCAAAACTGCAGCTGGTCCGTTGATGGTCATGGATGTTGTAACCTGATCGAGTGGAATGCCATCGAATAAGGTTTCCATGTCTGCCAAGCTATCGATAGCAACACCACACAAACCTACCTCACCGTGAGAGCGCTTGGAGTCTGAATCGTAGCCCATCAGGGTTGGGAAATCGAAAGCAACTGATAAACCATTTTGTCCATGTTCGAGAAGATAGCGGTATCTTTTGTTTGTTTCTTCGGCAGTTCCAAAACCAGAAAAAAGCCGCATGGTCCACAAACGACCGCGATGCATAGTGGGATAAATTCCACGCGTGTAGGGAAATTCTCCTGGCAAGCCCAAATCTTTTTCTTCATCAAGATGTTCGATGTCAGCTTGAGTATAAAGACGTTTGATGGGCTTGGAAGAAAGCGTTGTGAACTCTGCATGGCGTTCAGCATGTTTCTTTATGGTAGGTTCAACAAGTTCCTCTTTCCACTTTTTTATTTTGTCTTTTGAAATCATATTTTGTTCTCAGATTTTCACGATTCTTTGTCATCACGAGGAGCATAGCGACGTGGTGATCTCATCGGTCAATTGTCAGAGGAGATCCTTCGTTACACTCAGGATGACAAACAAAGCACTTAGTACTAAGTACCAAGCACCATCGCACTATTGAACTATTAAACCAACTCTTTAAACACCGCGCGTGAAATGACTATGCGTTGGATTTCACTGGTGCCTTCGTAAATTTCGGTAATTTTTGCGTCACGGAAATATCGTTCAACGGGATATTCCCTGCTGTAGCCGTAGCCGCCCAATACCTGAATGGCATCGCGAGTAATATCGTTTGCAGCTTCGGATGAAAATAATTTTGCCATCGCTGCTTCTTTTCCAACATTTTTTCCTTCGCTTTTCAACCATGCTGCGCGGTGAATTAAAAGTCTTGCAGCATCTAGCTTTGTGGCCATGTCTGCAATTTTCCATTGGATGGCTTGAAAATCGGCAATCACTTTTCCGAAGGCTTCTCGTTCTTTTGCATATTTTGTTGCAGCTTCAAATGCAGCTCTGCCAATACCTAGAGCCTGAGCTCCAATGCCAATTCTGCCACCATCCAATGTGGCCATGGCAATTTTAAATCCGTCACCTTCAGCGCCCAAGAGATTTTCTGCAGGCACTTCACAGTTTTTGAAATTGAGTTCAGAAGTTGAGCTGGCTCGAATGCCTAATTTTTTTTCAATTTTTCCAATCTGAAAACCAGGGTAATTTTTTTCAACAATAAAGGCTGAAATGCCTTTGTGTTTATCGGTGCTTGTTCGTGCAAATACAATAATTGCATCTGCATTTGGTCCGTTGGTAATCCAATTTTTGGTTCCATTTAAAAAATACTTGTCGCCTTTTTTTTCTGCTTGGCAGCGAAGTGCGCCTGCATCTGAACCAGAGCCTGGTTCAGAAAGTGAATAGGCACCAAGTTTATTTCCACTCGCCCAATCTGGGATATACTTTTTCTTTTGGGCATCATTTGCAAAGTGCATAAGACATGTGAGGTAAAGCGAATTGTTTACGGACATGGTAACAGCTGTGGATGCGCAAGCTGCTGCAATTTCTTCCAGCACAATCACATAATCTAATGTAGACATGCCTCCGCCGCCAAGTTCGTGAGGAACCATCATGCCCATAATTCCCATCTCTGCCATTTTTTTAATGTTCTCTGTTGGGAATGTGCTGCTTTCATCTAGCTTTGCGGCATGTGGGGCAATTTCGCGTTTTGCAAAATCGCGCATGGTTTGTTGCAAGAGTAATTGTTCTTCGTTTAATTGAAAATCCATTTCATCCTCATCTAAAAAGTAAATTATTTTCCCGTAAAGTTTGCTTCTCGTTTTTCGATAAAAGCAGTGAGCCCTTCAAGGTGATCTTCGTCTTTAAAAAGTTGGGCAAAATGTTCGCATTCATTTTCTAAAGCTTTTTGCAATGGAAGCGATTGGCCTTCGTGTAAAACTTTTTTTGCCAGACTTACTGCAAGTGGGCCGTTGGTATTGATAGTGTTTGCAACTTTGAGTGCTTCTTCCAGAAGTTGATCTTGAGGAAATATTTTATTTATAATGCCAACAGCAAGAGCACATTCAGCTTTTAATTGAGCTGCACTGAAAATGAGTTCTTTTGCTTTGGCTATTCCCACAAGTTGTGTAAGCCGCTGAGTGCCGCCAAATCCGGGATAGAGGCCAAGCTTTGTTTCTGGCAATCCGAAGACGGCGTTATCGGAAGCATAAATAAAATCGCAAGCAAGCGCTAATTCGCAGCCGCCACCCAAGGCAAAACCATTCACTGCTGCAATGACGGGGTGCGAACATGCTGCAACGGCGTTCATGGCTTTGTGGCCAAGCTTTGCAAAGGCCATGGCTTGTTCTGGTTTCATGGTGCTCATGGCTTTGATGTCTGCGCCTGCAACAAAGGCTTTGTTTCCGGCGCCGGTGAGAATAATGCTGCGAATATTTTTGTTTTCGTTCAAAGCAAGAAAACAATCAGCCAAATTGTTTAACACTTCTTCGTTCAAAGCATTGAGTTGTTCGGGACGATTTACGGTAACGGTACAGGTTTGCGTCTGTTCTGAAAGTTGTAGATATTTATAGTTCATATTTATAAAATCCTTCACCCGATTTTCGCCCTAACTTTCCTTTTTTCACCAAACGTTGTAACAGCGCTGGTGGGCGGTATCGCTGGTTTTGCAGGCCGTCTGCCATTACGTTCATGATGGAAGCGCAGGTATCGAGCCCAATGAAATCGGCAAGGGCTAGTGGGCCCATGGGAAAATTGCAGCATGTGACCATGCCTTTATCGATGTCTTCTTTTTCGCTTACACCTTCTTCTAATGCCAAGATAGCTTCTAAAATCATGGGCATGAGAATTCGGTTGGCCACAAAACCCGCTCTGTCTTTTGAACGGATGAGTGTTTTTTCTAAAATGTTTACGAGATCATAAACGCAGTTTTCAGTTTCTTTGCTTGTTTCATCGGCACTTATTACTTCAACGCCAGGCATAATGGGAACAGGATTCATAAAGTGCATGCCAATCACTTTGTCTTTTCTGTTTGTCGCAGCTGCAATTTTTGTAATGGAAATAGAGGAAGTGTTTGTAGCTAAGATAATGTTCTCTTGTGTAATTCGATCGAGTGCAGAAAAAATGCGCGATTTTAATTCTAGGTTTTCGGTTACGGCTTCCACTACAAAATCAACATGGCTAAGATCATCAAGGGAAGTTGTGGTGGCTATGAGGTTTAAAGCTTGGCGTGCAGTTTCTTGAGTAATTTTCTTTTTTTCAGCAAGTTTAGTGAGTGATTTTTCAATACCGGTTAAGGCTTTTTTACATTGTTCTTCACTTATATCTTGAAGTGTAATTTCAAAACCTTTCATGGCAAATACTTGCGCAATACCAGCCCCCATCTGCCCTGCCCCAACCACACCAATTTTTTTTATTTTATTCATTTTTATACCATTTCAAGAATCATCGCCGTTGCTTCTCCGCCGCCGTTGCAAAGGGCAACGAGTCCACGTTTCAACTTTTTTCGTTTCAGCGCATGCACAAGTGTGGTTACTAATCTTGCGCCAGTACATCCAAGAGGATGACCGAGTGCTACGGCGCCGCCATGAATGTTTACGGTTTCAGGATTTAGTTTTAATTCTTTAATTGCGGTTATGGTAACACAAGCAAAGGCTTCGTTGATTTCGAAAAGATCGATGTCCGCAATGCTTAAGTTTGCTTTTTTCAACACAGCATTCACTGCACTCACAGGCGCTGTTGTATACCAGGCTGGATCTTGCGAGGCGGTAGCACTTGCAACAATGCGAGCTATTGGAATGAGTTTGTGTTCGGCGATTGCTTTTTCTGAAGCCAGTAGTGTTACAGCTGCACCGTCACTTAAAGATGAGGCATTTGCTGCAGTGATTGTTCCATCTCGTTTGAACACTGGTGTGAGTGAAGAAACTTTTTCAGGTTTTATTTTGAAAGGTTCTTCATCATCTTTAAAAACTGTTGATTCTCGTTTGCTTTTTATGGTGATAGGAACAATCTCATCGGCAAAGAAACCTTGTTCTATCGCACTTTGCGCTCGCTTGTAACTTTCGAGAGCAAAAGTATCTGAAGCCTCGCGCGTGATAGAAAATTTTTCGGCACACTTTTCTGCCAACTGACCCATGTGCTCATTTGAATAAGGGTCCCAAAGACCGTCGTGTATCATCTCATCAACAAGCTCAGTATTTCCAAGTTGAATTCCAAATCTTGCTTTGTGCAAAAGGTATGGAGCGTTGCTCATGGATTCCATTCCACCAGCTACGATAAGTTGGCTTTCGCCAAGACGAATACTCTGATCTGCTAACATGATGGCAACTAATGCCGAGCTGCACACTTTGTTCACCGTGAGTGCTGCAACGTGCGGCGGAATGTTAGCTGCCAGCATTGCTTGTCTGGCCGGGGCTTGGCCAATGCCCGCTTGTAAAACACAACCTAAAATAACTTGATCTATTGTTTCTGGCGCAACGCCTGCTGATTTGAGGCACGCTTCAAAAACAGTGGCGGTAAACTGAGGAGCTGTGAGCGAGCTGAGTGCTTTTCCAAAACTTCCTATGGGCGAACGTTTTGCGGCTACAAGATATGTAGTTTCCATATTGCCTCCTAAACCATAAAAACGCTGCCCTTATGGCGCAAAGGAGTGTTCTTGTAAAGTGAAGAGTACGGTACTAAAGAGGCGAATTTGCCAAGAATTTTAAACTTCTTCTGCAGTGTAAGGATGTTTTTCAGCTAGTTCTTCTAGAGCGATGCGAAGAGGTTTTGAGATTTTTTTGGGCGGGACAATTTTGATGATAATGTATTCGTCTCCACGATCAGTTTTTCCTAACACAGGTGCACCTTTTCCCTTGAGGCGAAACTTTTGGCCGCTGGCAGTTCCTTCTGGGATCTTCATTTGCGCCTGGCCGCTTATGGTGGGCACCGTGATGCTTCCGCCTAACAAAGCTTGGTAAATGGTGACTGGCATTTCGCAGTAGATGTCTGCACCTTCTCTCCAAAATTGTGGATGTGATGCCACTTGAATGGTGAGAAAGAGATCTCCATCTTTTCCGCCGTGCTGACCAGATTGTCCTTTTCCTGCAACGCGAACCTTTGATCCGTTGTTTACACCGGCAGGAATTTTTACGGTGATGTTTTCAACTTTTCCATTTCGCTTGATGGAAATTTTTCTAGTACTGCCTTCAACGGCTTCGAAAAAACTAATTTCAAGCTGAACATTGGTATCGTCGCCCTTAACTGCTTGTGCATGTTGAGTTTGCGAGCGGTAGCGTTGTTGGCCGCGTTTAACTCCACCCATGTTGAACAGTTCTTCGAAGATATCGCCGAAGTCTCCAAATTCCACGTTTGTAGCGCCGCCCGCACCACCATATCCGCCGAAGCCCCCAAAACCTCCACCAGGAGCGCCTTGAAAGCCGCCACCATAGCCACCTTGCGAGAAGAGGTCGTATTGTTTTCTTTTTTCGGGATCGGAGAGAAGATTGTAGGCTTCTGAAATATCTTTGAATTTTTCTTCAGCTTTGCTTTCGCCTTTGTTGACATCGGGGTGATGTTGTTTCGCTAAGCGACGGTAGGCATTTTTGATTTCAGCCTGAGTAGCACTTTTGGGAACACCTAAGATTTGATAGTAATCTTTCATGGAGTGTAGTTTGAAGTTGGTAGTTACTCGTTTTTAGTTTTAAATTCTTACTCTTTGTCATCCTGAGAGAAACGCCCGCCTGCCGGACGGGCAGGAAGGATCTCCTCTGACAATTGACCGAGGAGATCACCTTGCCTGACCGGCAGGCAGGCCACGTCGTTACACTCCTCATGATGACACCTTAAGCTAATTTAATAAAGCCCAGCTGAAAGATTACTTGCTCCGTCGGCTTTGTTGCTCAACAATTTTTCTTTGTCGTAGATGGCGGTTGCTCTGTCGAAGCTGGCATTTTCAAAACGGCCAGTGTCCATCCTGATGGCATCACATGGGCAGGCTTCTACACATAAATTGCAAACTACGCAGCGAAGTTCGTTGATGTTGAAAATTTTGGGGCGTTTTTCAATCACATTGTCGCCAACATCTTCGGCAACAATTTCAATGCAACGAGCTGGGCAAATGGTGGAACACAGCATGCACGCAGTACATCGCACTTCGCCGTCTTCACGTTGCATCAAGCGATGTTCGGCACGGTAGCCTGGAGGAAGCTGTTTTTTTTCTTCAGGATATTCGATGGTGATCATTTCTTGCGTGCGAAGAAGATTTTTGAGGAAGTGACGGCCAGTGATAAGCATGCCGCACAAAATTTCTGGAAGCCAAGCTCGTTCCCACAAGCTCATTTTTTCTTTTCGATCAATTTTGTATGTTTTCGGAGCCATGATTCCTCTGCTAAATTTATCCGTGCCCTTTTGCATGCGTGATGTTTTTGCTGGCTTGGTATTTCCCTTTTTTATCCGCATACGAAATTTCACATGTCTCATCAGACTGCAAGAAAATTAGCTGGCCTATACCCTCCCCCGCGTAAATGCGCGCTGGGACTGCATTTGTGTTGGTGATGGAGATGGTTGCATAGCCTTCCCACTCTGGCTCGAATGGCGTAACGTTGATGATGATGCCGCATCTGGCATAGGTGGATTTGCCCGTGCAGATGGTGAGAATGTCGCGCGGAATGCGGAAATATTCTATGGTTTGCGTGAGCACAAAAGTGTGCGGTGGAATATCGCAGTATTCACCGATGTGTTCTACGAATTGCGCGTCATCAATTTTTTTAGGATCTATTACACTTCCCGCCTTTGGCTGAAAAATTTTGAAGGTATTTCCGATACGAAAATCATAACCGTAAGAACCAACCCCGTAAGAAATTCCCCCGCGCTCTTGTTTCTCGGCAAGCGGTTCAATCATTCCCAGTTCGTTTGCATTTTTTCGAATCCAGACATCAGGTTTAATAGGCATTATCTCTCCTTTGTGAATGGCCTTATGGCAGAGAGAAAACAAATTGACAAGGGGTTTGGAAAAATCTTGTGGAAGGAAAATTAAAAAAGCCTACTCGAACGTGAATAGGCTTTTCTGATTTGCTTGAATTAAAAAACTAAATGCTAAATGTCGCGGTCTTTAACTGTTTGGCGACCGTTGTCTTTAGCGCGGGCAGCTGCTTTGTCGCAAAGTTCGCGGAGTGCATCAGAAAGAGCATTAACTGCTGTATCTGAAGTAGAGCATCCTTTGCTCTTAAGGTATTCTTTTACTTTCGACACTACTACCAATGTTTCTTTTGCCATCTTTTCCTCCTTAAAAAGAATGTTAAAAATTTCGGGGATACTCGTGTCTTACAACGAAATTGTCAATTGAAAAAATTATAAAGGGTTCTGTTGACAAGCAGAATGAGCTTTGTTACTAACCGCGCCACTTGAGATCATGGGCCCAAAGCAGCAGCTGCCCGCCACGGGAAAGTTCTTGAAACAATTCAACCTTTCTGATCTTTCGAGCCGCTAGCTCAGTCGGTAGAGCATCGCCCTTTTAAGGCGGTGGCCCTGGGTTCGAGTCCCAGGCGGCTCACAGGAAAGCAGTAAATGTCCCCATCGTCTAGAGGCCAAGGACACCGCCCTTTCACGGCGGCGACACGGGTTCGAATCCCGTTGGGGACGCCATTTACAGGAACAGTGAACCTCATCAGCTTGGTGAGGTTCACTTATCCCTGTGCTTCATAATACCCGCCGTCTTTCGCTATCGGAACCATCCGGATCACATCCACGAACATGCTCTTGATATACGCGTTGGCCCGGGGAATATCCTGCCCGAT
>PCXC01000057.1:0-35187 GCA_002796345.1 Deltaproteobacteria bacterium CG11_big_fil_rev_8_21_14_0_20_42_23
AACCACAGGCCTCGTAAGTGCTTGAATTTTAAGACTCCTTACGAAGCTCTCCAAATGGATTCTTGCACTTGACGCTTGAATTCGCACCGTCCCCTTGTAACATTACTCATGAGTAATGTTAGTTTTGGGCGATAAAGGTAATGCTCTAGAATCCAGCTTCAACGCCAAAAAGCGTGCTTGACTTCGCTTTGGGCTTAGTGCTAGGAAGCGCCCTTCATTAAAGGAGTTATACAGATGGCTGAAAAGAAAAAACTAGGAACCGGCAGACACTACTCTGCTCTTAAGAGAAACCGTCAGAACGAAAAACGTAATGAGCGCAACAAATCAGCTCGTTCTGCTCTTCGCACTGTATTGAAAAAAGCGCGTCAATTGCTTCAAGGCGAAACTTTAAAGCCAGCACTTGCAAGTCTTGATAAAGCTGCAGGCAAAGGCCTTATCCCAAAGAAAAGAGCTGCACGCCTCAAGTCTCGCTTGCAAAAAGCTGTGAATAAAGCCGCTGCTTAAGATTTACTCCCATCACAATTCCAAAAACCGCATCTCCAAAGATGCGGTTTTTTTTGTTTCATGAAGTTGTATTGATTTTCAATTCTTTTTGTCATCCTCTGGCTTGACCAGGCCTGCCTGCCGGCGGGCAGGGGATCCAGCAATTTAGGCAATTTGCTGTCCTTGCGGATGAAGTATTCGCAGAGACGCATTGCAATGCGTCTCTACAATTGACAAAATCAGAATTGACCGATGAGATCCTTCGTTACACTCAGGATGACGGCGTTGCTCTAATGGCACTATTGAACCATTGCCCTATTTACACCATCATCCAATTCAAAATCAATTCACGGAAGGCCTTTTGTGGCAAAGAGAAATAATCAATTTTTCAAGGGGTTTGTCTTTTGTGAGTCGTGTGGTTTTGAGCTCGCGGTCGCACCAAGCAAAAGCGTGAAAGGCTTGCTTCAGTTCTTCAAGCGAATAGTGCTGCGCTTGTGCGAGATAATCTTTGGCAAAAAAAGGATGCACGCCTAAATACCGCGCCAAATCTGCAGATTGACGCATCCGCCCTTCCACTTCCTTTGCCTTGGTGAGCAGTCGAAAGTGACGTGCTACCATACCCAAAATCATTACCGGCGCTTCACCTTGATGCAGCAACGTCGTGAGCACAGACAAAGACTTCGAAAGTTTTTTTTCACCAATATTGTTGGTAAGCTCAAACACGCTGCGTTGGCTGGTTTCTGCAATGGCCATTTCCACATCGGAAAGTTCAATCAATGGCCGCTTGCCAACAAAAAGAAACAAGCGCTCCAAGGCTTGATCGATCTGGCTTAAATCGGTGCCCACTAAATCGGCCAAATAGCGCGCTGCTTCGTGGGAAATTTGTCGCTTTTGCTGACGCACTTGGCTTGCAATCCAAGATGGAACTTGATTGGCGTACAATGCCTTGCACTCAATCACAGCAGATTGTTTTTGCAATGCTGCAAATAATTTTGACCGGCCATCCAATTTTTCTGCAATGAGGACGAGCAAAGAATGTTCGAATGGTTTTTGCAGATAATCTACAAGATGAGCCTGCATTTCTTTCGAAAGCTTATGGGCATCGCGAATGACAATCAGATTTTTTCCGCCCAAAAAGGGAAATGTTTTTAGGGCGCCCATCACTTTTTCTACACTGGCTTCGACACCGCTATACGCTGAATACGAAAGGTCATCGTGCATGTTGGAAATGCCAAGCTTTTCTTTCATCACATGTAGGCCATGTCTTGCGATGTGAAGTTCTGCGCCAAAAAAAAGATAGGCCGGAAAAAATTTTTCCTGCTTTAAGGCATCTTCAAACTGTTGAACGGTAAATTTTGGCATTATTCTCTTATTTCATATAGTGGTCATGCCATTGTTGAAAGGCCAACAAGGTCCACAGTTGTTTGCGGTTGTCTTCTTTTTGCGCAAAGTGTCTCTCAAGTAAACCTTGAACTGTCTTGGGATTAAAAATACCTTGCTTCGCTAAACGTGCTGGGGAAAGCAAATCGCAGGTCATCTCGCGCAAGGGCCCATTTATCCACTTGGCTACGGGAATACCAAAACCCTTTTTGGGGCGATTCACAATTGATGCGGGCAGTTCATTTTCGTACGCTTTCTTCAAGAGATACTTTAGGTTTCCATGACGGTATTTGAAGTGATACGGCAGCTTTGCCACGAATTCTACGAAGTGATGATCTAGGAACGGTGATCTGCACTCAAGCGAAGCCGCCATTGAAGCCCTGTCTACCTTTGTAAGGATATCGTCTTGCAAGTAGAGTTTTTTGTAGAGGTAGAGAAGTCCATTCCCAACACTTGCGGAAGCTGCAACCATCTGATGACGATTGATATCATGCAAAAATAAATCCGAACCAAACGAGCGCGCTTGCAAAAGAGCTGTTTGTTCTTCAGACGAGAACGAACCCATCCACAAAAAATGTTTGGAGGCATCTAACACATCTGCGCCTCGCAAAAATTGTTTCGCTTTAAAATCGAAGCTGATGTTTTCATCAGAAACAGGAAGATGTTTTACTATTTTTTTTACTGCTGCTCGCACAAAGTGTGGAAGACGTTGAAATATTTTTGCATATTCTTCTGCTTTAAAGGTGGGATAACCTGCAAAAAGTTCATCACCACCATCGCCACCAAGTGCAACAGTGACATGCTTTTTTGTGAATTTCGAAAGGGCATATGTGGGAACAATGGAAGCATCGCCTAGTGGTTCGTCAAGAAAGGCGCCAATCTCTGGAATTAAACCAAGCAAGGTTTCTGGAGTACACAGCTCTTCGTGATGCTGAGTTCCAAAATGATTTGCGACAAGACGTGCATGGCTAGATTCGTCAAAACTTTTTTCGCTGAATGCCATAGAAAAGGTTTTGATTTGTTGTGGCGGAAGCATTTTTGCCATGGCTGCTAAAACAACAGACGAATCAATGCCGCCAGAGAGAAAGAGCCCCAGCGGAACATCACTCATCAAGCGAATGTTTACTGCCTCTTCAAAACGCTGTCGCAATTCTGAAAGTGCATCCTCCTCGGAAATATGCGTCAGTTCTCCTTCACAGGGAATGTCCCAATATTGCTCGATGCTTATTTTTCCTTCTTGCCACGTCAACATGTGACCAGCTTCGAGCTTGTGAATACCTTCGAAAATGGAAGCTTGAGCTGGCACGTATTCAAACGCCAAATACTTTTGCACAGCCAACATATCGAGGCGAGGATGAAGTTCTGGATAATTCAGCAACGCTTTAAGTTCTGAAGCAAAGAGAAAAGCTCCATTCACTTCGGCCCAGTACAAAGGCTTTTGCCCCATGCGATCTCTGGCGATGAGCAGTTTTCGTTTTTCGCTATCCCACACAGCAAGGCCAAACATGCCGCGAAGTTTTTTGACAAAGTGACGCCCTTCTTCTTCATAAAGATGCGGTAAAATTTCGGCATCGGAATGACTGCGAAGCTGATGTCCATGCTGTTCAAGCTGAGTTCGAAGTGTGAGGTGGTTGAAAATTTCGCCATTGCAAATGGAAACAATCTTCCGCTGCTCATTGTAAAGAGGCTGTTTGCCGCCTTCGAGGTCTAAAATGGAAAGCCTACGCATGGCGAGGGCTGCGCCTGATTCAAAAAAATAACCTTCATCATCTGGGCCGCGATGAATCATGCTGCGGTTCATTTTTTGCAACACGTGTTCATCAAGTTTTTTGTGTTTATCCGTAAAGATAACACCAACAATCCCACACATTGTAATATCCTCACTCAGAAAACTGTTAAAAAACTAAACTACTTTTCGATGTTCACACATTTTTTCACGAGGTAAATAGGTTTGTTTTGGGATTCGTGATAGGTTCTAATCAAAAGCTCTGCAATGAGACCCATGAGAATAAACTGAACACCAAGAATACATAAAAACACTGCAAGCAAGAGAAAGGGATTTTTGTGCGCATAGGTTCCGAAAAAGAATTTTTCTAATAACACTTCAGCGCCCGCACAAAAAGAAAGAAGACACATTATAAAACCACTTCCTCCAAATAAGTATGAAGGTTTGGTGACATAACTGGAAAGAAATTTCACGGTCATTAAATCCATGATCACCTTGAAGATGCGCATGAGTCCATATTTTGATTCGCCGCGAGTTCTGGCGCGATGATTCACTGCCACCTCAGAAACTTTTGCACCCACCATGCTCACATAAGCTGGAATGAAGCGATGCATCTCACCATACAGTTGTATGGAGTCGATGAACTCTGCCTTGTAGGCTTTAAGTGAGCAGCCGTAATCGTGCAATGCAACGCCGGTGATTTTTGAAATGAGTTTGTTTGCTATTTGAGAAGGCAATCTTCGAGTGAGAAATTTATCTTTCCGTTTTTTTCGCCAACCTGAAATGACATCGAAGCCTTCATCCAATTTTTGCAGTAAAAGTGGAATGTCTGCTGGATCGTTTTGATTGTCGGCATCCATAGCGACATAAATTTTCCCTTGGGCATGATCGAAACCAGCCGCCATGGCAGCCGTTTGGCCAAAGTTGCGCGTGAGTTTTACAAACTTCACGCGTTTATCTTTTTCTGCAAGTGCACTCACAAGATCTGCACTTTCGTCAGTAGAACCATCATCCACAAAAACAAGCTCAAAATTTATTTTTTTGGGATCTAAACTTGCGCACACTTCTTCATAGACTTGGGAAAGATTCCCTTCTTCATTTAGAAACGGAACGATGATAGAAACATCGTACGGCCTGCTACTGGTATCTTCAATTTGTCTCATGATTTTTTCCTTTTCCTCGGCGGAAAGTGCTTATCTTATAGATTAACAAAGAGGTCAACTTGCTTGATTTTTCGGTAAAATGCCGCTTGCAAGGAGATTGACTTTTTGGGCTTTTGCTCTATCTTGCACGGCTTATGAATTCAAAACAAAAATACCTCGTTTTCTTTGGGCTTATCGCCCTTTGCTTTCTTTTGCGCATCTTTAGTTTATGGACTCCGCTTATAAACGTTGATGAGTCTCAGTTTGCGGAGTACGCTAATAAGTTGCTCTCGGGTGGGCTTCCGTTTGTGGCCTCAGTGGATACCAAGCCAATGGGCATCTACTGGTTTTTCGCTGCTGTTTTTGCTGTCTTTGGAAAAAACAACATGATCGCAGTCCACGTGGCAACTATTCTTTGTGTTCTTGGCACGTCATATTATATTTTCAAGATTTCAAAATCTCTTTCTTCTGAAACGAGTGGAATTTTAGCTGCTCTTTTTTATATCGTTTTTTCAACTTGCTACATTCCAAAATTTATTTCTACTTCCATTGTGCTTATCATGATGCTGCCACTCACTGCCAGCATGTGGTATGCCGTAAAAGGAGAACGTTCACAAAAGCAAGTTCACCTCTTTTTTTCTGGAATTCTTTTTGGCCTCGCCTGTCTGTTTAAATATCAAGCCGGAATCAACCTGTTTGTGTTGGCCGTTTATTTTCTCATCATCCGTCCCTTTTCTTTTAAGACTTCATATAATCCTTTTCGGCAAAAGGGATTTTTTTCCTTTCTTTTTGGGGGAAGCCTTGTGGGTTTAGCTTTCTTGGCTCACCTTTTATCTCTGGGCATTTGGGATGATTTTCTTTTTTATTCTTACCAAGGAAATTCTGCTTACATCAGCGCTGGTTCACAGTTTTTCACTTTTCTGAAAAAAGCTTTCATTCGCGGCGGATCTTTTATCCTGGCTACGTTTCTCCTTTGGTATTTTGGCGTGAAGAGAATTTTTGCTTCCCTTCGAAACTTTAGTTCCTCTGAACCTCATTCATCCGCAGAGTATCTTATTTTGGTTTGGTTTTTCTTTTCTCTTGTTGCGGTTTCTGCCGGCGGAAGGTTTTACGATCACTATTTTCTTCAAGTTCTTCCAGCGCTTTGTATTTTGGCTTCGCTTGAAGCTGAAAAATTTTTCGATGTGTTGAAAGCAAAAACATGGCCAGTTCAAAAACGAAAACGCGCTTATTCTTTCTTTTTGTGTGCTCTTCTTCTTCCGCCAATTCTTGCATCTGGCGCGAGATTGGTGGCAGATGATATTTACAGGCTTGCAAAAGATGATCATCCTCATCTCTATATTCCACTTGCAAAATATGTTGATGAGCATACCGCAAAAACTGACACCATTTTTGTGTGGGGTTTTGCTACTCCCATTTACTTTTATTCAAACCGGGAAGCGGCTTCACGTTTTTTATGGTGCGATTGGATGACAGGCCGAATTTCTGGAAATCCTCACCAAGGTGATAAACACTTTGAAGAAACAAGCTTATTGGCAGAAAAAAGTTGGGGCTACCTTTTTGAAGACCTTGAACAGTTTAAGCCTGTTTATTTTATAGATACAGCGCCAGGAAATTATCATGATTATGGAAAATTTCCCATTCAGAAGTATCCGCAACTTGTTCAGTATCTGGAAGAGAAATATAGGTTTGAAACAGAATTAAATGGTGCTCATTTTTATCGACGAAAAAAGGAGATCTAAATGAAAAAAATCTTCTCAAGTCTTTTGCTTCTTTTTTTCCTTCTCTCGGCGCAGGCTTCTCACGCTGCAGAATTGAAGATGCTTTTTTGGTATCCCGGTGGCGCAGGATCAACAGCGCAAGCGAGACCCACTCTTGAATTGTTTTTTGATTATCTCAACAAGCATATTGCTCCACAAAAAATTTCAGGAGAATACATCAACACCACTCAAGATGGCGTCACCTACATTAAGCGAGAAGCGCCAACGCTTGCCATCATCAGCTATTCCACTTGGGTACAGTTTAATCGAAAAATTGCAGCAGCAAGACCGTGGCTAGAGTTGGCACCTTTGCCGCATGGAAAAAACAAAGATGTGTATCAACTTCTTGGAACTACTTCTAGCATTCCTGCTAAAACACTCATTTATAGCTCCGAGCCTCTCTCGAAAGATTTTTTTGCTCAGCATCTTTTTGATTTAAAATCGGATTACACTCTAAAAGAAACTCCGCAAATTTTTCAAACCCTCAAAGCCATCGCGAATAAAGAAAAGGAAGGCATTGTTGTGCTGACATCAATCGAATCGGCAACCTTTTCAATGTTAAAAGCAGCTTGGACAAAGCAACTCAAAGAACTGGCTCTTTCCAAACCCATTCCAACTGCGCGCGTGGTGAGTTTTTCTCAGCAGTTTCCTGCAGAACAAAAACTTATGAAGGCGCTGATTCAGATGAATAAAGACGAAGAAGGCAAAGCCATTTTGCAAGAACTTCAAATAAGCTCATTTCAAATGCTGGAATAAGATGAGGAAAATATGAAACCGTCACCCTCTTGGTATCTTGCTACATTAAACGTAAAAACTTGTGATGTAGATACCGCCCTCCTTGCTTTCCACGAATTAGGTTCGCTTGGCTGTGAAGAAAAAAATATTTCCGATGAACTCGTGAGCATCAAATCTTATTTTGAAGGAACACAAAAAAAAGAAAGCCTGCAAACTCAACTTGAAGAAAGCCTCAATGCTTATTCTGTTTCTTTCGAGCTTGAATCTTTGGAAGCCTTCAGCTTCAACTTAAATGACCAATCTTGGCGCCAACACTTCAATCCCTTCTTGCTTATTCCTGGCCTTGTCATTGCTCCCACTTGGGAAAAATATCAGGCAAAAGAAAACGAGCAAATCCTCTTTCTCAATCCTGGAACAGCGTTTGGAACGGGATTGCACGATACCACGCGCTTTTGCGCCGAAGCCCTTCATCGCTATGCACACGAAAACATGCCAAAAAGTGTGTTAGACCTTGGTTGTGGCAGTGGCATTTTGTCTTTTGTGGCACAAAAGCTGGGATACACTCCTGTTGTTGGCGTTGATATCGATCCAGAAGCATTGCGAGTAACAGAAGAAAATGCTGAAGAGAATAAAATGGAAGCTCCTCTCTTGTATTCTTCTCTCGACGAAGTCTCGCAAGAGTTCGATGTTGTGGTTGCAAATATCTTGCTGAACACCCTGAATTTTCTGGCAGAAAAAATTGATCAACGCGTCGCTCGTAACGGAATCTTAATTTTATCTGGAATTTTACCCGAACAGGAAAGCCAGATCAGAAAACGATTTGAGGCGCTTCACTTCAAAAAAATTCACCTCGACATCGGTAATGAATGGGCATGCTTACACATGAAAAAGGAAAACTAAATGCCGCATTTTTTTGTGAATAAAAAACTTGAAACGGGAAAAGAATATGCGCTTGAAGAGCAAGATGCAAAACACATAGCACTTGTACTCAGGCTTAAACGCGGAGATGCAATAGCATTAAGCTCTGGCGATGGTAAAACATACGCAGCGTTGCTTACCACTGTAGATAAAAAGCAAGTTGTGGCCTTCATTGAAGATGAACGACCAGCTTCGCCTTTAAAGCATCTGCCAAGCCTTGCTCAAGCTGTGGTTAAACACGACCGCATCGAATGGATTATTCAAAAAGCGGTTGAACTTGGAACCTTGCATATTTTCCCTTTCACTTCCGAGCGAACTATTCCCAAGTTTGCGCAATCGGTAGATGAGAAAAAAAATAAACGCTGGAACGAAATTGCGCTTGCGGCTGCAAAGCAATCGGGTTTTCCCTTTAAGCCAACCGTGCATTCTATTGCGAGCTTTTCAGAGCTCTTTGAAGCTCTTCCCAACACTGACAACAAACTGCTTTTGTGGGAAGGTGAAAAACAGCGCGATCTCAAATCCTATTTTTCAAGCCCAAGTTACCAACAAGATAAAAGTTCAACCCTTATCATTGGACCCGAAGGTGGTTTTGCAGAACACGAAGTGAACCTTGCAAAAAAAGCTGGGGCAGTTTCGCTAAGCCTTGGTCATCAAATTTTGCGTGTTGAAACAGCAAGCCTTGCAGCCTTAACTTTAGTCCAATTTCACACAGGAAATATGAGCCTCACATGACAGAACACTTTCTGCTTTTTGCACATCGTGGCGCAAAAGATGTCGCTCCTGAAAATACGCTTTCTGCCTTTCGCAAAGCCATTCAGCTTCAAGCTGATGGAGTTGAGTTTGATGTGCTGGTGACGAAAGACGGCGTACCCGTTGTAAGCCACAACAACAACTTAAGTGAACTGACAAACGGAAGATGCTGCGTTCATTCAAGTAGCTATAAGGAAATTGAACATCTTGATGCCGGAAGCCACTTTTCCGCCCACTATAAAGGTGAGCGGCTTCCCACTTTAGTCCAAGTGTTACATCTCTTTTCGGGAAAAAATCTGTTGATCAACATCGAAATAAAAAGAGAAGCCAATATCAGCAAAAAACATCTGGATGCCATTTTTGATATCATCACCCATTTTGGTGAAGAAAAAAATGTCATCATTTCTTCGTTTTCGCTGCGCATTATGATGTATGTGAAAAAAAGAATTCCACACATTAAAAGAGCTGTGCTTTTCAGATCTGGGCCGTTCTCTACCTTTCGTGCCAAGCTCCGATGCCGTATTATCAAGCCTTTTAGCTTGCATCCTCCTTTCTCGGCGCTTTCACGAAGACTTGTTCGTTTTGCAAAAATGAAGGGGATTTTCATTTACTCCTGGACGATCAATACAGAAGCAGATATTAAAAAATGCAAAGCCATGCACATTGATGGCATTATGACCGACAGCATTTCGCTCTCTCGCGAATTTCTAAAATCTCATTGAGTTGGGAGAAAACAAGATCATGGCAAACGCCTTTGAAGAATTTGATGAGCTTGACCTGCCCGATCTTCCCGATGATTTTTCTGACAGTGATGAAGCAACCCTTCAAGAAGATCTCGAAGACTTTCCTCCTTCCAACAAAAGAAGATCTTCTTTATCAGCACCAACAGCATCTCCCTACAAAGATAGATTTGCTGCGCTTTTGCTGGACATAGCTTTTATTTATCTTTTCTACTGGTTTTTTGCTTATCTGTATTTATTCATTGCAAAAGGAACACTTTTTGGTGCCATTCCCTTGTTTGGTTTTCATGGTGTTTTCTTGCATGTCCTTTTTTTTCTTCTCACCCTTCTTTTCTTTAGTTTTTTCGAAACCGTTTTACAGGCAAGCCCAGGAAAACTGTTGTGCAGTCTAAAAATTGCAAAAACAAATGGTGAAAATCTTTCCTTTGTTTCCGCTTTGCTTCGAAATCTTCTCAAACCACTTGATCTGCTTTTGTGTTTTACGCTTGTAAATCTGATTGTGCTCGATCAAACAAGATACCGTCAGCGCATAGGTGATCTGCTGGCCAAAACATTTGTGATTCAGATAAAAAAGAAAACTCCATTTCCACCTCAACTACACAAAGCCGAACTTGCCTCAGGCTCGGGAAGATTGTGCGCTGGATTGATCGACTTCATTTTCTTTGCAGCTTTTCTCTTTGGACTTCTCTTCAGCTTCAGTCCAAATCACCCTCAAGGAAGTTTGCTGCTTCTTTTGCTTCTTCCCTTACTTGCCTTTTCTTATTTGATTTTCTTTCAGCAGATTTTAAAAACCAGCCCCGGAAAATTTTTCTTTGCATATGAAATTATCCAAGAAAGAAGAAGTCCTCTTCTTTTTTCATCTGCCGTTGTCAGAACTTTTTTGTATATTTTTGATTTGCTCCCAAGCTCACTCCTCCCCGTTATTCTTTCCGAAAAACACCAACGTCTTGGCGATCTTGCTGCTGGCACAATTGTGGTGAAATGGAAACGCAGCATCAGAGGAGCCATTGCTTTCGCTCTTGGCCTCATTCTTTCTGGCGGACTTCTTGCGAGTCAGTTGGAAGTGCGTGACAACATTCTCACTGAAAACTTTTATCTCAATTTTCTTCCTCGTTTTTCTTCATCATCTGTTGCTGTGGACGAAAAAAAATTATTTGGCAACCTTGTCTTGAGTGAGCTTTCTTTTTCAGAAGGACCAGACCTCGAAGTAAGAACCGTTCCTCTTTTTGTACCTGGAGAAACGGTTTATATGAGTTTTGTGATTACTGGGTTTGAACTTAAAGGCGGGAAAGCTTGGCTCACCGATGATTTGCAAGTTCAATACCCCGACAACTCTTTGGGACTTTCCCTTGAAAAGGCTATCGAGTACCACGACTATGCAAATGAGAACATGCCCATCACCTTTACCAATAGCCTTACGTTACCTGAAAACAGTACTTCGGGAAGATACAACATTGTCATTACACTTCGAGATAAGCATGCTGAAAAAGAGGTTCGTGAGTTTCGCTACTTTTATGTAAAAGCCAGCGAACCAACTCCAGTCATAAAAAAATCACCTGCACCAGAAATTCGTGAAGAAATATCAGAAGAGCCAAGCTTTAGAAATGAAGATGAGACCAATAACGACACACGATATTTTCGTGAAGAAAGCCGCGGTGGACGCGACGAATTTCTTTACTGATCTTCAGTTGCTGGCAGTTTTCCTTCTTTCAGCTTATGGTACAACGCAAAAAGTTCTCCCACAATTGGTGCCGCCGTACGTGAACCACCTCCACCATGTTCCACAATAACAGCCGCCGCTAATTCAGGTTTTTCAGTTGGAGTAAATCCAACAAACCACGCATGATCTTTACATTTTTCGCTCGTGCATTTTCCTGCCAGGCTTACAACCTGTGCTGTACCTGTCTTTCCGCCAACAGGAACTCCAAAGCGCTGCACACCTCTTGCGGTGCCATCGCCATCATTCACCACTCCCACCAATGCTGCTTTTACTCGCTCTAATGCTTCGGGATCTAAATTGAGCGAGTCGCCTTCATGGTGTTCATGCTGATAAGTCTGCTTACCTTCAATATCAACAGCATTCTCCACCAAGTAGGGAGTAAGTTTGTGCCCACCATTTACAATGTGAGCAAGCGCAACAGCATTTTGAAGCGGAGTAACAAGATCGTACCCTTGGCCAATGGCAATAGAGAGCGTTTCACCTTCTTGCCATTTTGAGCCAAAACGTTTCAACTTCCATTCGGAAGTAGGAATCAAACCAGATTTTTCTCCATCAAGTCCAATGCCAGTAGGAGCGCCAAAGCCAAGCTTTTTGGCATAGTGAGCAATCATATCTACTCCAAGCCTTTGGCCATTCACATAATAGTAGATATCACACGAACCCGTAAGCGAGCGATGAAGATCGACGGCACCATGGCCATTACGATTCCAACAGTGAAACACTCGGTTTCCAAAACGTTTTGCACCTGCACAAAATACCTGATCATTTGGCTTTACCGTTTTCTCGGAGAGCAACGCCAATGCGGGTACCATTTTATAGGTAGATGCTGGTGGATAGGTGGCTTGAATGGTTCGATTTAAAAGTGGCTTGGATTCGTCGAGCAAAAGTTGGCGCCAATATTTGTCGCCCTCTTCACTTTCAAGTTTGTTGAGATCATACGATGGCGTGCTCAAGAATGTTCTGAGCGCACCTGTTTTTACATCGATCAAAACGACAGCACCTTTTCGGCCATCAAGAAGTTCAGTGGCTTTTCTCTGCAGAGTATCATCTATGGTGAGGTAAAGATTTTCACCTGGAACAGGCGGAACCGTGCGCAGGTCTTCAGCAATCCCTTCGTAGTCAACTTCTTTTCCAACGGCACTCACTAGCTTTTGCTCGTAGCCATCAATGCCCCGCAACTGCAGATCCCATCGCTCTTCTAGGCCTTGCACTCCAACGTAATCACCCAAACTATATCGGCCGGGATGCGCATCTTTAAACCGTTTCAGGCGATCGGCATTAATTTCTCGTACGTATCCCATCAGGTGACTCACAAGAGTTCCATGAGGATAGACGCGACGATAGTGTTGTTTTATTTCAAGGCCGCGCAGGTCGTAGACATCGTGTGCCTGTGGCCACGCGTGATGTCTCGCTTGCAATTTGGAAACATCTGAAAGACTGATATCCGCCTTTACCAACAAGGGTTGATATCTTGCTTGGTGTTTTCTTTTTTCCCATATTTTTTCTACGTCGGGGAGCGGAAGCGAAAAAAGTTCGCTTGTGTGTTTCAAAAGTACTGGAGGATCAACCACATATTGAGGAACAATCACCAAATCAAAAACAACTTGGTTATCAACTAAAATTTCTCCATTGCGATCGAAAAACATTCCTCGAGGCGCCGGTTGTTTTATTTCTTTGATACTGTTTTCAAGCGAAAAGTGGCGGTAGAGATCACCCTTCGAGACCTGCAAAGCGTACAAACGTGCAATCACAATAAGAAAAAAAACAACAATCGCTATCACCGGAAACTTGTAGCGATTTTCAACATCGTAGGTGTATTCATGTGTAAGTTGCATAGCACTCTTTAAGATGCGTTATGGTGAAAGAAGCTTCGATGGTTTTTTCAGGTTTTCCCATCTTAACTTTCCATACCAAAGAAGAAAAGGAAGCATCAACAGGCCCAAGAGGCCATCGCACGGCGCTTGTAGAAACGCGTGGCTTAGCCAAGAAAAAAAGACCGCTTTTTCACCGGTAGAAATATACAAAATAGTTCCAATGATGACTTTGTCCGAAAAACTTATAACTGAAATCCAAAAAAACTTTGCAAAACGATCTGAAAAGGAAACCGTATTCATAATCAAACGCATCATCACATATAAAATGATAAAACTGATAAGACTCACGCCAAAGGGAAGTAGAGAAATGCTGTCTGCAAAAAGCGCCAAGACAAGTAGTGTGGGAAGACTTGCTTTTTTTTCTGCTTGAAAAAGAAGCGCTGCAACCACAAAAATAAAAAGATCAATGTGCAAATAACGGCTGGGAAAAGATGAAAGCCACGTCGTCTGAAGTGACAACGCCACAAGAGCATACGCAAAATATAAAAAGAAAAAGCGCATCATTTACCTTGTTTTTTTCATGAGCACCGCAACTTCTCTCAGTTGAGAAAAATCTCTTACCGGAATTAAATCGGCTTTTTGAAAAACTCCGTATTCTGAAACTTCAACTTTGTGCACCACACCCGCTTTTAAACCTGATGGATAAATCTCATCCAAGCCGGAAGTAATCACCACATCACCTTCTTTCACATCACTTGCTCGGTGCAAATAATCAAGTGACGCCACGCCACCTTGCACCTTCGCTTTTTTACTTTTTCCCACCAAAAGAGCTCTGGTTTGTGAGCGTTCTATAAAAACATCGACAACACTATTTACATCGTCCAGCAAAAGCACGTGGGATCTATGTTTCCCCACTTCACCAATTCTACCAACAACACCTTCGCCAACCACTACTGGCATATACACTTGAAGCCCATCGGCAGTGCCGCGGTTGATAACAATGCTGCTAATTTCTGTTTGAGGATCATGAGCAATTACACGCGCCATAATCGGTTCCCACTGCTCCATGTCTTGATAGTGCAAAAGCTGTTTAAGCCGTTCATTTTCTTGTTGAAGCTCTTCAAGGTAAATGAGTTGTCCTTTTAATTTTGATACTTGGTTTGTGAGCCGAAGGTTTATTTTTTTGGTGTGAACAAGAGCAATATAATTATTCCACGTTGAATGAACACCTTGTCCCACAAAAGAAAACACGTTTTGAAAAGGTTCAACTACATTCCATAGGGCTTGCTCATACCAAGGAGCGCGTCTTGCACCGTAACGAGTAAACGAGAAAAAAATAAGAAAAAGAAGGAGAGGAATAAAGAATCTCAGTATTCGAAATCGGCGTGAGTAATCTGACATAAGCGTTCTTTGAAATATGAGCTAAATGTTTAGAGTGTGTGGTTGTCATCCTGAACGTAGTGAAGGATCTCCTCGAAAACACAGTAGATTCTTCGCTTTGCTCAGAATGACAAGAGGCTAATTGTCAACACGCCCTAGTATGGCGAGGAGCAATTAAGAAAGGGTCACACTTCTAAAGACGTCAAGTCTATCAAGCGCTCTTCCAGAACCAAGCACAACGCAACTTAGCGGATCATCGGCGACAATAACAGGAAGGCCTGTTTCTTCGCGAAGCAAAACATCCAAGTTTCTGAGAAGCGCACCACCACCTGTAAGCACAATGCCTCGGTCGTAGAGATCGGCGGATAATTCTGGAGGTGTGCGTTCAAGTGTAATTTTTACCGCCTCTACAATTGCATTGACGGGTTCAACAATAGCTTCACGAATTTCTTCCGAGTTTACTTCGATGGTTTTTGGAACTCCGGCAACAAGGTCTCTTCCTTTAATTTCCATGGTGCGCACTTCTGCATCTGGATACGCCGTTCCAATAGCGATTTTTACAGCTTCTGCTGTTCGCTCACCCACAAGCATGTTGTATTTTCGCTTTAAAAAATGAATGATGGCTTCATCCATTTTGTCGCCTGCAACACGAACTGATTTTGAAAACACAATGCCCGCAAGCGAAATAACCGCTACTTCAGTTGTTCCACCACCAATATCAACAATCATGCTTCCCGTTGGTTCGGTGATTGGCAAACCCGCACCAATAGCGGCTGCCATGGGTTCTTCGATAAGGTAAACTTCTCTTGCTCCTGCCGATTCAGCTGATTCACGAACGGCTCGTCGCTCTACTTCGGTGACTCCAAAAGGAATACAGACGATGATGCGCGGACGAATAAGCGTTTTTCGGTGATGAGATTTTCGAATAAAATAACGAAGCATAGCCTCGGTGACTTCGAAGTCAGCGATGACACCATCTTTCATGGGGCGAATGGCTTCAACGGTTCCAGCTGTTCTTCCCAACATTTCCTTTGCTTCTTTTCCCACGGCAAGCACACGCTTAATCCCTCTGGCATCTCTTTTTACCGCAACCACAGAAGGCTCGGCGGAAACAATGCCCTTTCCTTTTACATAAACAAGTGTATTTGCAGTGCCCAAATCGATCGCAAGATCATTTGAAAACATTCCAATAAGTGAATCTAAAAACATTTTTACTCCAATCAAAATTTTGCGTGCCAGACATCTAGCAGAGCACTCAAGTGAGTTCAATAAAAAATGTTGATTTATCACAACTATTTGACTAGCAACTCCCAAACTGTGAATTGAGCTTGAACGTGATGTGAAGCCCCCCACAGCTTACTAACCCTCAAACAAAAGTGACAAAATTATGCTCGATATTTTAAGAAGAAACGCATCTTCATGGATCATCAAGGTTGTTCTTGGAGCAATCATTCTCAGCTTCGTTCTCTTTTTCGGCTACCAGGCAAGCAACCAAAACGCCTACGGTTCAGCTTCAGCGCCTGCAGCCACCATAAACGGCCATGACGTTCCCAGCGGGCTTTACCAGGCACAGCTTGAGCAAAACCTTAATCAGATGAAAAGTTCTTTTCAGTATGACACGGTTCCCGATTTTGTGAAAAATCTTGCTGAAACCAATACCCTTCGCCAGCTTGTTCAACGCACCATCATGGTCAATGCCACAGACAAACTCAACATTGCCATTAACGATGAAGAGCTTGCAGCGCACATCATGCGCATTTACTCAAACCAAGGTGCAGCGTTCGATCCTCTTCAATATCGATACGAAGAACTTCCTTATCGTTCAGCACAACTTGGCATTAACTTCGAACAGCTTATCAAAGAAGACTTGGCCATCAGCCATTTTTACGACTACTTCGGCAATGTAAAATATCCTCTTTCTGTTTCTGCGGACGAAGAGCAAGCCATGAAAACAAAAACGTGGACCTTCTTAGAGCTCGATCTGGATAAAGCAGAGCTTCAAAAAAACAAAACCTTAAAAGAAGGCGAAAATCTTGATGCCCTCAAACAAGCCTTCCTCGACGCCAAAGATGAAAAAACATGGAACAAGCTGGCGAAACAATACAAGCTCACCTCAAAAGTACTTGGGCCATTTTCCTTTGCAGACCGCAGAGCCACATTGCCAGCAAGTTTAAGCGCTGATGATCAAATAAAACTCTTTAGCCTTTCTGCTGCAACTCCGCATTTTGAAAAGGAAACAGCCGAAGGAAAGTTGAGCCTCTTCTTCTTTAAAGACAGCGGAGAACGTAAACTAAAACCTGAAGAAGAAGCTGCAACAGACCTTGCTTCCACTTCATTTATTGGTTCATGGTTTGGAAAAGCTGCTCTTGAAGCCAAAGTTGAATCTCACCTCAATCCACAATCAAAATGATAGCCGCTTTACAGGAACTTATTCGCCGGGGGGCCGAGCTTTACGAAGTGGGTGGAGTGGTTCGCGATCACCTTCTTGGGCGAGAAACAAATGACAACGACTACCTCGTTCGATGTCTTCCGGTAGATGAACTCATCAAGATTTTAAAGCCGTTTGGAAAAGTGGCACTTGTAGGAAAATCATTTGGGGTTATCAAATTTTCCCCTCACGCAAAGCCATCTGTTGAAATTGACTTCGCCCTTCCACGAAAAGAAGTTTCAACGGGAGAGGGTCATCGTGATTTCGATGTCATGTTTGACCACATGCTTCCCGTTGCTGAAGATCTTTCTCGCCGAGATTTCACGATCAATGCCATTGCAAAATCGGTAAACACTGGTGAAATTATCGATCCTTTTCATGGCCAAGAAGACATCAAGAAAAAACTTATTCGCATGGTTTTTCCCAAGGCTTTTGAAGAAGACCCGCTTCGTATGTTGCGCGCCATTCAATTTGCAGCACGGCTCCATTTTTCATTAGAAGCTGAAACGAAGCTTGCCATCCAAAAACATGCAAGTCTCATCAGCACTGTCTCTCCCGAGCGCATCATCGAAGAATTGCGAAAACTCCTTTTAGCCGACAAGCCTTCACTTGGTTTCGATCTCATGCATGAAACAGGATTACTTGAAAAAGCATTTCCTGAAATTGCCCTTTTGAAAAAAACGGAACAAGACAAAAAACCTGGCGATACGGTTTACGACCACACCATGCGTGTATTGGATGCTAGCCGTGCTGATGCCCTCATCGAAGAACCAGGCGAAATCAATCTGATGCTCGCAGCTTTATTTCATGATGCCGGCAAACCCAGGACAGCTCAGTATCACAAGCCATCTGATCGCGTAGTCTTTTTCGGCCATCAGCTGGTTTCGAAACACATCGCTAAAAAATGGATGCAAAAAATGAAGGTGGAAACCATTGGTGCAAACCCCAAAACAGTTCTCACTCTCGTTGAGCATCACATGTTTGAAACCAAAGCCTATTACACCGAGCGCGCCATCAGACGTTTTATTGCAAAGGTTTCGCCTGAACTCATTTTCAAATTGCTCGATCTGCGCCTTGCCGATAATCGTGGTGGAAAACATCCCAACAGTGTCAACGGCGTAAAACGACTTCGCGTAAAAATTCGAGAAGAGCTGGAAAAGCAAAATGCATTTGGCCTTAAAGATTTAGCGATTAACGGCCAAGACTTGATGCAACTGGGTATCCCGGCAGGCCCTCAACTGGGAAAAGTAATGAAACATTTGCTAGAGCTGGTCATTGATGAACCCGATCTCAACACCAAAGAGAGTCTCTTAGCACTTGCAAAAAATATCGTAGCTGAACAAGAATAGCCCAGCTCTGGAGGTAATGTGTTCTGGTTTAAATCGAAAAAGAAAAAACAAGAAGAAGATACCTGGAACCTTCACGACTTCGTAAATGATGTAGACAACACCATGCAACAACAAGCCAATGAATCTCCAAGGCTCCAGCATGTTCATGCTAAGCTTGATCCCAAATGGAAAAATATAAATGAACTCGTCATGAAGGCAATTGCCACAACAGACGATGATCACTTCACCCTTTTGTGCAGCGACTTGCTTAAGCACAATGATTTGGCTTTAAGAGCCGCGCTAGAAATTGGCAGATCACTTTATCACACGAAAAATAAACCGGAGAAAGACTAAGTGAAAACCATTGGCATCACCGGTTCCATTGGAAGCGGAAAAAGCACTGTCTCGGATTTCTTTGCCACAGCTGGCTTTCCTGCCATTAACGCTGATACGATTACGCATGAATTGTTTCGCCACAACCCTCAAGTTCACAAACAAGTATTAAAAGTATTTGGCGAAAGTATTCTGAACGAAAATAAAAAAATTGATCGCAAAAAATTGGGGAAAATTATTTTCAAAGATTCTGAACAAAAAAGAAAACTTGAAAGCATCCTCCACCCTCTCATTAAAAATGAAATATTTGAGCAGATTGAAAAAAGAAAACAAAGAGGCGACGCCCTTTGCTTCGTTGATATTCCGCTGCTTTACGAAGGCAAGTGGGAAGAAAAACTCGATTACGTTATCGTGGTCAACTGCACGCTTGAAGAAAGCTTTAAACGAGCGCAAAAAAAATTAGGCATTTCTTTAGAAGAAGTAAAACTTCGCTATCAGCAACAAATCCCACTTGACGAAAAAGTAAAACGCGCCAATTTCGTCATCAACAACTCGCTAAGCCTTGAAAACACTCAACTTCAGGTTGATAAGCTTTTGGAGAAGTTGTTGTAGTAAATAATGACTTCGATCCCAAACAGTTTGATATGGAAAAAATCAATAAACAACTGTCACGAATAAAAGGCAGAAAAATGAAAAACCTCAACTCATGAAAAAGAAGAAAACAAAAAAGGCACCACAAAAAGCTCTGGTGAAAACTTCACCTCAAAAGAGCTTGTTTGATCATATTGTTTCTGTTTTAGAGGAAGCCAAAGCCAATGTCCTTCGTTCGGTGAACAGTAATATGGTCATCGCCTATTGGCATATTGGCCGAGAAATTGTTCAGGAAGTCCAGGGAGGTGAGAAACGAGCTGAGTTATGGGAAACAGGCTATTGAAGATTTATCTGAAAAATTGACCCGTCGTTATGGCAAGGGCTTTTCAGAAACCAATCTAAAGTATTTTCGTTTGTTTTATCAGACTTACGCAGATCGTACTCCTGAAATTCGTCACAAGCCTTGTGACGAATTCAAGAAGAATAAAAAACATAAACAATTTCATGGAATTTTGAACGACATGAGTCTCGCCGTTGAGAACAGCGACTGCATCAAAGGCTTTTCTCCTGAACTGAGCTGGTCACACTATCGTACTTTGACCAAAGTTGAACATAAAAATGAGCGGCTTTTTTACGAGATTGAAGCGGAAAAAGAAGGCTGGAGTGTGCCTGTTTTAGAAAGGCAAATTCATTCTTTTCTTTTTGCGCGCTTGCTAAAAAGTCGTAACAAAGATGACGTCATAAGACTGGTTCGTGCAGGTCAAGTTTTTGTAGAACCTGCTGATGCCATGAAAGATCCTTACATTCTTGATTTTCTCGGTCTCCCCGATTCGGAAGTCATCCATGAGTTGGAAATTGAAAAGGCGATTATCGCAAATCTTCAATCTTTTCTCCTTGAACTTGGAAAAGGTTTTGCTTTTGTAGCGCGACAAAAGAGAGTTCAATTTGACAACAAATTTTTCTACATTGATTTAGTTTTCTATAACTGCATTTTAAAATGTTACCTTCTCATTGATTTAAAAATTGGGGAACTGACTCATCAAGATGTTGGGCAGATGGATAGTTATGTTAGGATGTTCGACGATAAATATCGTACTGAAGGAGATAACCCAAGCATTGGATTAATCCTTTGTTCCAAGAAAAATGAAACCATCGCAAAATATTCAATATTAAAAGGAAGCAAACAATTATTCGCATCAAAATATATGCTCTATTTGCCAACAGAAAAAGAGTTGCAACAGGAAATTGAACGGGAACGACGATTGATTGAAGATGTAAATCACGCACCAAAGAAAAAGTAAAACGCGCTTTTTGCTTACCCATTACAAAATTGACCGATGAGATCACCTTGCCTGACCGGCAGGCAGGCCACGTCGCTTCGCTACTCGTGATGACAAAGAATTACTGAATTCATAAAAAAAAGCCCCGCCGAATGGCGGGGCTTTTTGCATTTATTTCGAAAACAACTTATGCGTAGTTTTCTTCTATTGTGCCTTCGTAGCCAATCGCTTGTTTGCGTGACAACTTGATGCGGCCTTTTGCTTTGTCTACTTCGATTACTTTTACCAAGACTTGTTCGCCTTCTTTTAAGAAGTCTTCTACTTTGTTCACGCGCTCTGGAGCAATTTCAGAAACGTGAAGCAAGCCATCGGTTCCTGGAATCAATTCCACAAAAGCACCGAATTCTGCAATACGTACCACTTTTCCGTTGTAGTATTTTCCTTCTTTTACGGTTGCTGTTGAACGACGCACCATTTTCATGGCTTCATTTAAGTTTGCGCGTTCCATGTGAGAAACGGAAACGGTACCATCATCTTCAATGTCAACTTTGGCACCTGTGAGTTCTGCAATCTTTTTGATGTTTTTTCCACTTGGTCCAATGAGCGGCCCAATCATATCAGTGCTGATTTTGATGGTTTCCATTTTTGGAGCGTAGTCAGACAATTCTTCTTTTGCGGTTGAAATGGTTTTTTCCATCTCACCAAGAATGTGCATTCTCGCTTCATTTGCTTGATGCAATGCTGTGCGCAACAAGTCTTTTGAGAGGCCTTCAATTTTGATGTCCATTTGAATAGCCGTAACTCCTTTTTTGGTTCCAGCTACTTTGAAGTCCATATCGCCAAGATGATCTTCGTCACCTAAAATATCGGTAAGCACCGCAGTTTTGTTTCCTTCTTGAATCAAGCCCATCGCAACACCTGCAACGGAAGCTTTTAAAGGAACACCTGCATCCATAAGTGCCATTGATCCGCCACAAACACTGGCCATTGAAGAGGAACCATTTGATTCAAGCACTTCAGAAACTACACGAATAGTATAGTTGAATTGTTCAGCCTCAGGAAGAACAGCATGAAGCGAACGTTCGGCAAGAGCACCGTGTCCAATTTCGCGTCTGCCAGGTCCACGCATAAATTTTACTTCGCCAACTGAGTAAGGTGGAAAATTGTAATGCAACATGAAACGCTTGTAATAGCTGCCTTTGAGGTCATCGATGATTTGCTGATCTTCTTTTGTTCCAAGTGTCACAGCAACAAGAGCCTGCGTTTCACCGCGAGTGAAAAGTGCTGAACCATGTGAACGAGCAAGAAAACCCGTTTCCGTTGCAATAGGTCTTACCGTTTTAAGATCTCTGCCATCAATACGCACACCTTTATCAAGAATCATGTTTCGAACACATTTTTTCTTGAGGTCTGAGTAAATGTTTCCCACTTTTGATTTCAACTCTGCATTCTCTTCTGCGCCCACAATTTCTGCGATCAAGTCTTGCTTCAATGCTGCAAGCGCTTCGTAGCGTTCTAGTTTTTCGCGAATAGTTGCTGCAGCAAGAAGTCGCTCGCCAAGACATTCAACAACCTTAGCTTCAAGCGCTTCATCTTTTTCTGGAGCTTGCACTTCCATTTTTACTTTTGCGCAAGCTTTTGCCAGCTCTTCTTGAATGGCAATCACCGGTTGCATTTGCTCATGCGCAAAGTTGATGGCTTCAATAAGTTCTTCTTCGCTGCACTCATTGGCTCCACCTTCCACCATAACCACGGCATCTTTTGATCCTGCTACAATCACATCAAGCACAGCTTCTTTTGATTGAGCCGCACCCGGATTAATCACAAGCTCGCCATTAATTTTGGCAACTCTCACTCCTGCAATAGGGCCCAAGAAAGGTGCGCAAGAAAGGCTAAGCGCCGCTGAGGCTCCAATCATGGCCATAAGATCGGTGTTGTTGTCATCATCGGCAGAAAGCACAGTCGCAATAACTTGCGTTTCGTTGCTGTAGCCTTCTGGAAAAAGAGGACGAATGGGACGATCGATAAAACGAGCGGTAAGGGTTGCAAGTTCGCCCGCTCTGCCTTCGCGTTTGAAAAATCCACCTGGAATTTTTCCAGCTGCAAACATTTTTTCAGCATAATCTACACTGAGGGGAAGGAAACCTTGGTAAGGTGAAGCTTCCATTTTAATTGCGGCTGTCACAAGAACCAGTGAATCTCCGTAGCGAACCGTTACAGAACCACTTGCTTGTTTTGCAAGCTTTCCTGTTTCAATGACAAGCTCACGCCCGCCAAGTTGAGTAGATACTTGTTTTACCATAGGGGTACTCCTCTCTTTCTTTTCTCGTCAAAGAAAAGAAATATAGGAAGAACAAAGCGAACTATTCCGGAATAAATCGAGGAAGAGGAGACTGATAACTTAAAAAGCCGCCAGCGTGTTCTGCGGACGGCTTTTGAAATTACCAGTATCTCCAACCTTCTCCTTACTTACGGAGGCCGAGTCCTTCAATTAATTTTTTGTAACGATCTGTGCTGGTCTTCTTCAAATAGGAAAGAAGCTTGCGGCGACGTCCAACCATTCTCAGCAAACCTTGTCTGCTCGCATGGTCTTTTTTGTGGTCTACGAAATGCTTATTGAGGTCTTCAATCCTCGCTGTAAGCAAAGCCACTTGAACTTCAGGAGAGCCGGTATCAGCCTCAGAAAGCTTGTGTTTGTTAACGATTTCAGTTTTTTGTTCTTTTACGATTGCCATAGTGGACCCGCTCCTATCATGCCATTTCGCTCCTTGTAAAGGAAAAAGTAGGAGCCTTTCTCAAAAAATCCCTCATATGCCAGAAGCCGCCTTTGGTGTTTTTCGTGTTCTTGAAACCGAAAATAATCTGGGGGCTCATTTTTATGAAGGAAAAGGTTATTGTTCCATATCTTTCAAGTGCTTAACTAAATATTCTTCAAGTTGTTTTTTTGCCTCTTCAAGCGAGCAGGTGAAGGTACAACCTGCAGCATGCACATGTCCGCCACCGTTGAAGTGTTTCGCGAGATTCGAGATATCAATCCCTTCACCAGAACGAAGGCTCACCCTTATTTTTCCGTCTTCCATTTCGCGAAACAGCATGCTTACCTGCACCCCTTTTACCGAACGCGGATAATGCGAAAATTCTTCAGCAAGCTCCATGTGGGCGCACGTTTTGCGCAGCATTTCTTGTGTCACTTCCATCGTTGCGTAGTGATACTGATGATTTATGTTCAAGCTTGAAAGTGAAGCTGCCAGCAAATGGAACCGCGATTCGGGATGGCTTGCATCAAGCTCCTCGGAAACCCGCACTGCACTTGCACCAGCTTCAAGCAGTCGAGCTGCAAGTCGCATGACTTGTGCTGTGGTGTTTGAGTGCCGAAAAAATCCGGTATCTACAACGAGAGTGCAGTAAAGGCATTGTGCCATTTCGGGAGTAAGTTCAATTCTCATCGCCTCAAACAGACTCGCGAGGATTTCACCCGTTGAGGCCGCATCAGGCAGTACAATTTCGTGCTTCGCATCGGTGCCATCAACATGGTGATGGTCGACGCAAAACGTAAGTTTGGTTTGAGGCAAAGTGTTGAACTCACCTCCAACACGATTGAAACGCGCGCAATCAAGCACCACAATGCTATCGTATTCATTTTCATGTGGAACCGTTTGCAACACTTGTTCTGAACCAGGAAGAAAATGAAGATTGTCGGGAACACCGTCACGGTTATAGATGAAACACTTTTTTCCAAGCTGACGAAGCGCGTGCATAAAGGCTAACGAAGAACCAATGGCATCACCATCGGGAGAAGCGTGAGAGCCCACAAGGAAGGTGTTCCCCTGTTCAAGCGCTTTGATAAAGGAGGAAAAATCGGTCATGGATGAGCCTCGACTGAATTCATCAGCTGGGTAATGCGATCCATTTCATCGAAGCTATCGTCGTAGAAAAATTTCATTTCGGGAACGTATTTGAGGTTCATGTTTTTCCCTACAACACGTTTCAAATATCCCGATGCACTCACAAAACCGTGAATGGCTTTTTCTATTTTTCTTTTGGTAGCCTCAAGCATGTGAAAATAAACTCTGGCTTGGCGAAGATCTTTGGTAGCAATAACTTTTGTCACCATCACACCATCAAGGCGTGAATCAGAAAGTTCAAGAAGACAAGCGCTGGCAAGAATTTCTTTCAGCTGCTCGGCAACTCGTTCGGGTCTGCTATAAGGAAGGGTTTTCGTTAATTTCATATTTTCTCTTTTAGTACGTTAAGATATCTACTTCTTCATCTAAAACTTGAGCATCACCTTGTTCAAGAATGAGGTCGATAATGGCGCTTGTGGCAGATTCTACCTCGCCCAATTCCGCGCCAACAATGGCGTAGCCAAGCTCAAGCATTTGTTCCTCTTCCAAGCACCCTACTTCTGCAAGAGGAAGATTGAAGCTTTCAAGCACAATCTCTTCTGAACGTTTGAAAAATTCTTGTTTCTCATCAAACGATTCACACGCTGGAAGATGCAATTTTAATTTTACGATGCCTACGTACATTAGTCTAATTTCGCCCTTGTCTCTTCAATGATGAAGGCTTCAATCATATCGCCTTCTTTAATGTCGTTGAAGTTTTCGATGCCGATACCGCATTCGAAGTTTTCTTTCACTTCTTTGGCATCATCTTTAAATCGTTTGAGTGAGCTGATGTTTCCTTCGTATACAATAGTTTGATCACGTAAAACTCTGCCTTTTGCATTGCGCTGAATTTTTCCACTCACGACATAGCAACCTGCAATTTGGCCAATTTTTGAAACTTGGAATACCTGTCTTACTTCTGCCATACCAATACTTTTTTCGGTACGATCTGGTTCCAACAACCCTTCCATGGCGAGTCTTACTTCGTCAATCATTTCGTAAATAATGCGATACACTTTTATGGTTACGCCATTTTTTTGTGCCGCTTCTCTTGCTTTTGCATCGGCTTGAACATTGAAACCAACAACCAATGCTCTTGAAGCAGAAGCAAGCATGACATCACTTTCGGTGATTCCACCTACACCTTTGTGCAAGATTCTTAGCTTCACTTTCTCGGTAGAAAGTTTGCCCAGAGAATCGGCAACGGCTTCTATGCTGCCGTGAACATCCGCTTTAATCACAATGGCAAGCTCTTCAGCCTCACCCATGGTAATTCTGCGTTGTAAATCTTCAAGCGTTGAAGCTGATCCTGCAAATAAACCTTCTTTTCGTTTTTTATCTGCTCTTGTTTCAGCAACGAGTTTTGCTTTTTGTTCACTTTCAACTACAAACACTTCGTCACCAGCATCTGGAACACCATTCAAACCTTGAATTTCAACTGGGGTTGATGGGCCGGCTGATTTCAGCAGTTTTCCATTTTCATCACGCATCACACGCACTTTTCCAGAAAATGTTCCAGAAACAATAAAGTCGCCTGTTTTGAGCGTACCTTCTTGTACCAGCACTGTTGCAACAGGGCCTCTGCCTTTGTCGAGTTTTGCCTCGATGGTAAAACCCTTCGCCCGGAAACCAGTGTCAGCCTTGAGTTCTGCAACTTCAGCTTGAAGCAAAATCATTTCTAAAATTTTGTCGAGGCCTTCACCTGTATGCGCTGAGGTAGGAACGCAAATAACATCTCCGCCCCATTCTTCTGGCACAAGTGAATGCTCGGTCAATTCTTGCATTACTCTCTTTGGATTTGCATCGGGCTTATCCATTTTGTTGATGGCCACGATGATGGGAACGTTGGCTGCCTTTGCGTGGTCGATAGCTTCAATGGTTTGCGGCATCACACCATCATCAGCTGCAACAACCAGAATAACAATATCAGTCACTTGTGCACCGCGCGCTCGCATTTGGGTGAAAGCTGCGTGGCCCGGAGTATCAATAAAAGTGATGAGGTGCTCATTGTGCTTCACCTGATAAGCACCAATGTGCTGGGTAATTCCGCCTGCTTCTTTTGCGGTAATATTGGTTTTGCGAATAGCATCAAGCAAAGAAGTTTTTCCGTGATCAACATGTCCCATCACCGTTGCAACTGGTGGGCGCGGAGTAAGATGTTGTGAAGCTGCATGTGCTTCAGGCGCACCTAAAATATCTTCTTCGTTAAAGCCTACATTTTCAACGGTGTATCCATATTCACCGGCAATCAACATGGCCGTTTCTGTTTCTACTCTTTGATTGGCTGTGATCATCACTCCAAGGTCCATCAACTTTTTAATAAGTTCGCCCGTTTTGATACCGGTAGCTTGCGAAAGACCCGAAACCGTAATGCCATCTTCGATGCGAATGACTTTTTTTATCGCTTTTGGTTGGGTAACAACTGTTTTCTTTCCTTCTTTCTTTTTATTTCGTCGTCTGTTTGCAGCCATGCCGGGTTGAAACACTCTGTCGGGAACTGCTTTAGCAGCAGGTGTTTCCGGTTCATCAACGCGAACAATATCGGCATAACGTCGAAGTCCACCAGCGCGCTGGATGGAATCCATTTCAATTTCCTCTTTGCTTCGTCTGCGTTTATTGGCGCGAGGAATAAGTTCTTTTTCTTTGGCGTTTTCTTTCCAGGTGGAAGTGAGCGCTTCAGGAGTTTTATCTAAATCGATGCGACCAACCACTCCAATTTTTCGTTCTTCAGGACTTAAATCTTCTTTTTGTGAGAGAATTTTATCAGCCGATTTTTCATCAATCTCTACAACAGGTTCTACAGCAGACTCAGCTACAGCAGGGGTTTCCGGAGAAGGCTCTTGAACAATTTGAGTTTTTATTTTTTCTTCTACAGCTTCAGTTTCTTGTTTTGCCTCAAGAACTTCAGGTGCTTTCGTTTCTTCCGGCTTTGGCGCAACAACTTTTGCCCGACGCCGAATAACCGTTGGCTTCACCCGTTTTTCAACAACCTGAACGGTAGATTGTTCGCTTCCGTTTTCTTTGTCAGTATGAACTGTCATAGTTTTTCCTTACTTCGTACATGCTTAAAAATCGTTAGGTGTTTACACTTCTTCTGTTTTTGATTCAAGTTCCGCGGGTTCAGCTTCTTCTTCAAGAACAGTTTCTTCTTCGGCCGCTTTTGCTGCTTGCTCTGCTGCTCTTTCTGCAGCTTGCTTTGCAGCGAGTTCAGCTTCTTTTCTTGCCACTTCTTCTTCGGCGCGCAGAAGCTTCATCATCATCTGATCTGTGGATTTACCATCAGCCACAGCCTGCTTTGCAAGCACTTTTATTTTGTTCAAGTTTTCTTCACCAATACCAGGAACTTGTGCAAATTCTTCATCAGTTGCGCTGGCAATGTCTTCAAAACTTCTGAAGGAGTGTGAGTATAAAACCATGGAAGTAGAATCATCCACGCCCAACACTTCGCTTAAAACTTTTCTAGCTCTTGCGGCAATGGCTTCAATTTTAGTTTCGCTAAACACATCGATGTTCCATGCCGTAAGCTGAGCTGCAAGACGAACGTTTTGTCCACGTCGCCCAATAGCAAGTGAAAGCTGATCATCTGGAACAACCACTTCCATAGAATGTTCACGATCACGGATAATCACTTTTGCCACTTCTGCTGGAGCAATGGCATTACACACAAAGCGCGCTGGATCTTCATCCCACGTTACGATGTCAATTTTTTCGCCTTTAAGTTCGGCCACTACGTTTTGAACGCGCGAGCCTTTCATTCCAACACAGGCTCCAACAGGGTCAACATCGTGATCGCGTGAATACACGGCAATTTTAGTACGAACACCCGCTTCTCTTGCTACGGCGCGGATTTCCACAACCCCATCGTGCATTTCAGGAACTTCCATGGCAAAAAGTGCTTTTACAAATTCCGGAGTTTTTCGGGAAAGCACTACAACTGGACCTTTGCCCTCTTTATCAAGACGAACAAAAAGCCCTTGCACTCTTTCGCCCGGACGATAGCGCTCTGTAGAAACTTGCTCTTCGCGTGGAACGATAGCTTCGGTTCTTCCAAGGTCTACAATCAAACTTCCACGTTCCATGCGGCGAACGATTCCCGTAACAATTTCTCCGAGTCTATTTTTGTATTCTTCGGAAACAACATGACGTTCAGCTTCGCGAACTTTTTGGATGATGACTTGTTTTGCAGTTTGCGCAGCAATACGACCAAACACACTTGGATCCATTTTTACTCCAAGGCTGTCTCCAAGTTGAGCATCAGGATCTAACGCGTGAGCTTCGCTTACAGTCATTTCAATATTTGGATCTTGAACAGGATCAGCTACTGTTTTGAATTGGAACAATTCAATTTCACCGCTGTCTTCATTGAACTGAGCTTCAAGCTCACCCAAGTGGCCCCATTTTTTTCTGGCCGCTGTAAGAAAAGCACTTTCGATGGCATCGATAAGATATTCTTTGGGAATACCTTTATCTCTGCTGACCTGCTCCATTACTCGAAATAAATCACGAAACATTACTGAACCCATAAGATTTTCCTCCAAAATTTACTTTTGTTTTCCAAAATGAAAGTCCTCTTCCACGTTTGCCTTCAGCAACTCGCGATAAGGGACGTTGTACACTTCATCGTCGATACGAATAAACAGTGTATCGTTTTCAACTTTTTCTAATTCGCCTTTGAACTTTGCCCTGCCATTTAACTTTTCTTTTGTTTTTACCTTCACCACTTTCCCCACGTGGCTTTCAAAATCTTCGAGATAGCGAAGGGGGCGATTAATTCCTGGCGAAGAGACTTCCAAAGCGTACGGGCGATCGATAAGATCTTCCACTTCAATCACATCGCCAACAGCGCGAGAAACTTTGCTGCAGTCGTCAATGTTCACTCCGCCTTCTTTATCTATGTAAAGACGAAGCTTCCATTCTCCCGATTCGCAAACGAATTCACGCTCGATAAGGCGAAACCCAAGGTAACCCAATACGGGATTGACTAAATCTTCAACTTGCTGAAGGAGAGTTTTTTCCATCTTTACTTTTCTTCGTACACTTTCTGCTGGCACCACAATAATAGATAATAAAAAAGTGGGCTAAACGGCCCACTTTCACAAAAAAAACCTAAATCAACAGCTGCAGCTCTTTACACATAAAACCCCGGTTTGCAAGCCTTTTTTGGCTACTACAGCTCTTTTGAACGAGCGAGGAACATTTTTGCCCCGGTGCGGCCTTTTTCTTCCAAAATCTCCTCGGCAAGGCGATCGGCGGCTTCGGCGGTGGAAATGCCTCTTTTCTCAGCAATTTCAATAATATGCGAAACTTGATCGAAGATATTATCGATCATGGTAAGGCATTTTTCTTCCGAATATCCCTCTTTGGAAGACTCGAGCGAGACGTTAATCAGCCCACCGGCGTTGATAACATAATCTGGAATATATAGGATATTCTGCCCTCTCAGCATATCGGCGTGATATTGGCGGGCCAGCTGATTGTTGGCTGCTCCGGCAATGATTTGGCAACGAAGCTTTCCGATGCTGTCATCGTTTACCACAGCGCCAAGCGCGCAAGGAGAAAAAATATCGCAGTGAACAAAAACAATTTCATTGGTTGATACCGACTGCACGCCAGGAAAGGCTTTCCGAATTGCGCTCACTCTTTCTTCGTCGATATCGGCAATCATGATTTCAGCTGATTCGGCTACCAAAAGATTTACCAGATTGCGCCCTACTGAACCTGCACCTTGAAGGGCAATTTTTTTGCCCGCAAGCGAATCGCTGCCGTAGACTTTTTTTGCAGCAGCTTTCATCCCAAGGTAAACGCCGCGCGCAGTGAATGGGCTGGGATCGCCACTTCCTCCGTGGCTTCGCTGTGTTCCTACAACGTGTTTGGTTTGAGAGAGCACGCTTTCCATATCGGAAACCGTTGTGCCTACATCTTCGGCGGTGATGTAGCGGCCATTAAGGCTTTCAACAAAACGTCCGTAGGCTTCAAAAAAGCCGGGCTTTTTATCTTTTTTTGGATTTCCCAAAATCACTGTTTTGCCACCACCAAGCGAAAGCCCTGCTGCAGCGGCTTTGTAGGTCATGCCACGGGAAAGTCTGAGCACATCGTACAAAGCTTCCTCTTCGGAAGTATAGTTCCACATTCTTGTACCACCCAAAGCTGGTCCAAGGGTTGTGTTGTGAATGGCAATAATTGCCTTCAGCCCAACAGAGGCGTCATTGCAGAAAACCACTTGTTCATGTTCGAACTGCCCCATGCGGGATAACACATCAATTTCCATAACACTCCCTTGCTGAAGGAAAATTTATCCGAGTCCAGTAGTTAAAACTTCGGCCCCTTGGGGCCGAAAAACCGTTCTTCAGATTTCCCTGGATTAAACTCGTGAGCTTGCTCCCGAGTTTTTGACAATCGGCAGAACTTAATATTTGAGAATCCGCGCGTCAACTCTTTCTCACATTGTGAAAGGAATTTAAAAAACAGACGCAGTGGGAAACGCTTCAACAAAATCTTGCGCATTGTTGTGTATATTCACTTCATCTCCACGGCTTAAACTCATACCAGCACTCACATCTACGGCAGCTTCACCTTCGCCGCAGAAAACTTGCGCATCAAGTGCAGAAAAATCTCCGTAGGCAAGTGCATCGAGTTGAAGCGAGCGATCATCAAAAAGCTGAATGCAGTCTGGACCATTTTGTGGATCAAACTGTGTAATATAATCTGCGCCTTCCACAAAACTGGCATGTGCATCTGCATTTTTTGCATCCGCAATGACGTAAAGTCCTTCGTCCGAGAGCTTGGCATGGGAAGGAAGAACAATGGTTTGCGTGGTCTCTCCATTTTCGCCATTGAGCAAAAGAAGGTGATAGCCAGAAATATCGGCACCTGCAGTTCCATATAATTCGATAAACACTTCGCCATTTGTGTCACTGCCAGGAAGGTCGTAGAGGAGTTCATGAATCATCAACACTTGTGGGCGATTTTTGGGAACGGCATTCTCTTCGTCACGAGAAAATGATGTGCTGTTATCTCCATCGGCCTTCACCTTAAAAAGAAGTGGGATCAAAAAATCTTTTGTTCCCGTGAAAAGAGGAACGTAATCTCGGTTCAAAATGTTTCGTTTCAACTGAAGAGCATAGTAATTTCCAGCTTCAAGTGGAGCGTGTAAGGTAAAAATCAATACACTGCCTTCTTCGTGATCTTCCATATCTATGCTTCCTGGAAGGGATTGCATTTCTGAGAGCGAAAGATCGGAGAAGGAGAAACTTGTTCCCAGTAAAAGCAGCTGAACATTTTCATCGGTAAGTGTTTCTGGCAAAAGAAATTCAGAAAAAGCTAAAGTGATTTCATTCACCTCCTCCACAATTTGTCCGTCTTGAGGAAAGCTTGTAAGCACTTTTGCTTGTTGGCTCAACAAAGGTTCATATCCCAGCGAAGAAGATGAACACGATGGCAAAACACAACTCAAGAGAAGAACAAGGAACACTTTTTTCATCGGGATTGCTCCAATGAAAAACACTGCACATGTTCAGAAAACCATCCGCCAGTTAAAGCATCAAGCTGGGCGGTAACATGCGCCAAATCTAATTTATCTGTCGATGATATTTTTAACAATTTTTGTCGTTCAAAATAAAAATGATTGGCTTGTGTCAACACATCATTGCGCGCCCTCAGCAGATTTCTGGCTTCGATAGAAACTTGCAGCTGATCTTGGTTGAACACAAATTCGTTCAACGACCAAACCGCTCTTACGCCAATATTATGATCGAAACTATCTGTTTGCTGATACGTGTTTTCTTCTGGGCCAACCACAACACCAGAACTTCCCACATAGACATTGTCATTGATGTCGAGGTCGATATCACTTTTATTTCTTCTGCTGTAATCGAGCTGAAGCCTGGGAAGCAAAGCTGCGTAGCGAGCTTTTTTTTGCCACGAATGCAAATGCTGGGGAGAAATTTCGGCGTAGCGAAGAACTTTTTTTTGAAGCTCAAGCACAGATGGATCTTCACACGTTTTTGCAAAAGCTGTGGATGAAAGAGAGAGGCACAGTAAAAAGAGAAGAAAAATATTCATCCCTCAAGGAAGAGCAAAACAAATACCAAGCAAAGTGCTTAAAACTGAAAGATTTTTTTTAATCGCACTGACAAGAAGAAGTCAATGTGGACGAAAAAGAAACATCAAATCAAGACTCGACATTCTCTTGCCGAGAAGTTATGCAGCAGGACCTAACGGAGGAGAAATATGTCTGACAAGATTATCCACACTACTCATCTTCAAGATATGCCAGAACCACATCGCGGAAAAGTGCGCGATATTTACGACCTCGGAAACGAACTCCTCATTGTAACCACCGACCGCATTTCAGCGTTTGACGTAGTTTTGCCGACAGCAATCCCCAGAAAAGGTGAAATTTTAACCGAAATGTCCAGGTTTTGGTTTCGCTTTTCGAAAGACATTATTCCCAATCATCTTTCCTCGACGCAAGCCATCGATGTTATTCCCAACAAGCAAGAAGCAAAGCTTTTGGGCAAACGTGCCATAGTGGTAAAAAAGGCCAAACCCCTTCCCATTGAAGCCATCGTGCGAGGGTATGTGGCTGGCTCGGCGTGGAAAGACTATCAAAAAACGGGAAAAGTTTGCGGCATCACTCTTCCTCATGGGCTCAAAGAATCTTCAGCACTCGAACATCCCCTTTTCACCCCTTCTACCAAGGCAAACATTGGAGAACATGACGAGAATATTTCCTTCACGGAAATGGTCACCTTGATTGGTCAAGACTTGGCAACGCAAGTGCGTGATGTCAGTTTGCAGCTCTATAAAGAAGCCGCAAAGCATGCCAAAAAACGCGGCATCATCATTGCTGACACGAAGTTTGAATTTGGCATTTACAACGGCAAGCTCATTTTGATCGACGAAGTGCTCACGCCAGATTCTTCACGTTTTTGGCCGGCAAAATTATACGAAGTAGGCCGAGCGCAAATGAGCTTCGACAAACAGTTTGTGCGTGATTACCTTGAAACCCTTAGCTGGAACAAAAAAGCGCCTGGCCCAAAACTTCCAGACGACGTCGTGAAGAAAACTCAAGAAAAATACGAAGAGGCACTTACTTGCTTAACTGAATAAGCTGTATCAATATCGCTTCTGGACTTCAGGCTTAAAATTTTCTACACCCAACTCCATGAACAGTGTTCATCCTCAACAGTATTGTCATGATGTTTGCGCGCAAAGTGGTTCCAACTTTGTCTTTGCCGCTCGTTTCCTTCCCAAAAAACGTCGCGAGGCCTTGGAAGCGTTTTATGCTTTCTGTCATTTGGTAGACGATGCTGTTGACGAGGCTCCTCACAAAGAAGCGGCGCAAGAAAATCTAAGGTTTTGGAAAAATGAACTTGAGCACATGTATCAGAACTCAGCAAATCATCCTGTGGGAAAAGCACTTGCACCAAAGCTTTCCGAGTGGAAGATTCCAAAACAGTATTTAGCTGAAATTATTGCTGGCTGTGAAATGGACTTGACCAAACACCGCTATGAAACCTTTGAAGAACTGAAGCTCTATTGTTACCGTGTTGCTTCATGTGTGGGTTTGGTTTGCCTTTATATTTTTGGAGTTGAAACTACTGAGAGAAACCTTCAAACAGCGGTAGAGTTGGGGCTTGCGCTTCAGCTCACCAACATCCTTCGTGATATAAGCGAAGACTTAAAACGCGGAAGAGTTTATCTTCCACAAGAAGACTTGAAGCAGTTTGGACTGAGCGAAACTGATTTGAAAACACCTCTTTCTGAACAACTTCTTCCTTTTCTTCAGCAACAAATTGATCGAGCCGAGCGCCTTTTTGCAGAAGCTTTTTCGCATCTTCCTCACCAAAAACGTGAGCTTAAAAAATGGCTCCCAGCGCTTTTAATGGCACACTCTTATCACAGTATCTTGCAAAAAATTGCAGAAAACCCATTGAAGGTCTTTGAAGAAAAAGTTCGTATTTCAAAAGGTAAAAAAATAAAAATCATTCTCGGCACACTGATGAAAGTTTCTTTTTAAATGAACCGTTCTACAGAACAACTCCTCAAAGCTGTTTCTCGCTCTTTTTACTTGAGCATTAAACTGCTGCCAAAAAAAATGCGCGGGAGCATTGGTCTTGCTTTTCTCTTTTGCAAATTTGCAGACACCATCGCTGATACAGATCTCATAAGCGCTAGCGAACGACTAAGCCAACTGGAAGAATTTCGAAATCACTTTTTATCTTCGCATCGTTCTGATTTTTCGTCTTCAGAGCTTAGCGTGCTTGGCGGTTCTGCTGCCGAACGAAAATTGCTTGAGTCTCTTTCGCTGCTGTTTGAAGAACTTCGGCACATAGAAAAAAAAGATCAGGAACTCATTACTTGGCTTGTTCCAGAATTAACCCAAGGCATGCAAGTTGATCTTCGTTATTTTTCTGCAGAAAAAAAACTAACTGCACTTGAGCATGAAGAGGATTTGGAAAAATATATTTATTATGTTGCAGGATGTGTGGGTATTTTTTGGAGCCAAATCATTCAAAACCATTATTCTTTTGCAATAAACTGGAGCAATGAAGTTTTTTTAGCTGCAGAACATTTTGGAAAAGGCTTACAGCTTGTAAATGTCTTACGCGATTTTCCTCGCGATCTTCAACAAGGCCGCTGTTATTTTCCACAAGAAAAATTGCATGAATACAAATTAAAAGTTGAAGATTTGTTAGACGAAAGCAATCTTGAAAAAGTGAGCCCGCTTCTTCACTATTATATAAGCAAAGCTCGCTACTATCTTGGTTTTGGCGAAACCTACCTCAAA
>PCXC01000057.1:35226-36032 GCA_002796345.1 Deltaproteobacteria bacterium CG11_big_fil_rev_8_21_14_0_20_42_23
GAAGAAGATAAACAGTGGCTAAATCCAAAACATGTAGTGAAGGTTTCAAGAGGTGAAGTCTATCGAACGCTTTTGAGTTCACTTGTTCGATAAAAAAATAAGAGCACACATCTCTATTAAAATCAGTAAGCGAAGCGGCACTGATTTTCCACTTCGGGAAAAATATTCTTTCCTTTGTGAGAGCGCACTTTTGAGGCCTTCATCTCTCTGACAGCTCTAAAGAAAATGATGAAGGCCGAAATGTTGGATGAAATTTCCGCGGCGCTTGAGCGGAAACTTCAGAGCGACGCGAAGGAAAGAATATTTTTCCCCAATTCAAAATCAATTCCCGGAGTGCACCCTATCCACCGGCGGATGCGCTTCAATCCACTGCGCAAAGTTTCCAGTGTAGCCAACTGCCGCTTGACGCTCTTTCACTTGGGTATAAAGTTTTTCCACTTCGGCTTCGCTGAGAGTGCGAAGGCTTTGCACATAATGCGTTAGCACATCTTCCAACACGTCTTTGCTGTGTTTTCTGGAAACGGCAATATTTCCTTTTCCGGTGACCACATTTCCCAACCCATAAATACTTTCACTCAACTGAGATTTTTCCCAATCTTTCCACACGTACAATTCGCCTTCTTGGGGAATACCAACGATGGGTTCGGGAATACTTCCGATGGAGCTTACCGTTACTGGTGCTCTTACTTCAAACTCCGATCCAGGAACATCAAGCAGTTTTCCAGCTTTTGTTTCAGTTTTGATGAAACGCAAACCTGCCAAACGACCATCTTCGATTATGGTATCAACAGGACGGCTATGATCTG
>PCXC01000057.1:36054-39019 GCA_002796345.1 Deltaproteobacteria bacterium CG11_big_fil_rev_8_21_14_0_20_42_23
GCAAGCTCTGTCTAGCAAGACTTTGCGGGTTTTATAGGTTTTCTCTTTTTCTTCTTCACTTGCGGAATCTTTAAATGCGACCAGCGGCATATCTTGTTCGCTACGACGGTAAAACAGTGTGCATGGTTTTACATCGAGCTCTTCAAACGTGAGATTGTTTTCAGCCAAAATTTTATCACAGCCTTTGCGTTCGAGTTCTGCAATCTCAACAGAGATGCCACGCTTTTGCAAAGCTGCTTGGATGCTGCACAACATGAAGACTTTGCACACGTCGATGGAGGCAAGTCCGCCGCCAATCACAATAGCACCCTCTTTTATTTCGCACGGCTCTCCATTGAGGTCTTTTTCTTCGCGGCGATTGAACCAAGACATGAACGTGTTTTGATAGTAAAAACCTTTGCCAATATAATCATCGACTCCTTCAATTTCGAGGGGTCTATCTTTCCAAGCGCCGTTTGCCAAAAACACAGCGCTAAATCCCCACTCCTTTTTTAAGGCTTCAAAGGAAATATCTCTGCCAATGCGGGTAAGCGGCACAAACGAAACAAGATTGTTTGCATACACTTCATCAATACGGCCAAATTCCGCAGCACGCATTTTGTCGTGCCAAACAGGAAGGCCGCCTTCTATTTTTCCATATGGACGTTCGCCTTGCTCAAAAACCACAACGCCAATACCTTGTTCGGCTAAAAGCTTTGCTGCTTCTGAACCTGCGACGGCTCCGCCTATAATTGCTACTACATGCTTTGGACATCCCATAGTTACTCCTTTTGCTTAAGGGCGGCGAACCATAGAAAGCTTGAAGCTGCTCGTCAACTTTTTCTTCACCCTTGCCAAGTGAGTTTGATTGCACTACTGATCTCAAAATCTAAAGGAGAAATTCATGAAATTTGCCATCACACTTCACCTCCTCGCCGCACTTATTTGGGTAGGCGGTATGTTCTTCACGTATGTTGTGCTCCGTCCAGCCAGCAGAAGTTTGGCTGAAACAAGCGAACGCCTTAGGCTTTGGTCGCACGTACTCACTCGATTTTTTAAGTGGGTTTGGCTCTCCTTAATCACCTTGCTCGTTACTGGATACTGGATGATTTTTGCTTACTACGGTGGATTTAAACACCTCAGCATAAACGTTCATCTCATGCAAATGCTTGGCATCATCATGATGCTTATGTTCATGCATGTTTACTTCGCGCCCTACAAACGGCTCCGCGCCTGCCTTAGCCAAGGGAAGCAAGAACTTGCCGATAAACAGTTAAACCAAATTCGCATGTTCGCTCTTATCAATTTGGTTTTGGGAATCATCACCGTGATTCTTGGCGTAACAGGAAAATATTAGATAAGCATGAACTTTAAAACTTCCACCAAAATTCGCTTTCACGATGCCGATCCTGCTGGCATTATTTTTTATGCAAAGGTTTTTGAATTTGCGCACAATGCCTTCGAAGATTTTTTCGAATCACTTGGGCTTGACTGGAAAAACTGGTTTCAAAACGATGCTCACATTGCCCCCATGCGCAAAGCCAGTGCAGAATACACTTCGCCGCTTCACTTTGGCGAAACCTATACCATAGAAGTTCAGGTCACTCACATTGGAACAAGCTCTTTTTCACTTCGCTATTTGTTTGAGGATAAAACTGGAAAACCTTGCGCCGTCGTAGATACAACGCATGTGTTTGTGGAAAAAAAGAACCTGAAGCCAACACCAATGCCAGAAGATCTCCGACAAAAACTATCCCAATATCTTGCTGCGTAGTTGTTCCAGCAACACTTTTCCCATTGGCGTGCGTGGAATTTCGTCTACTTTGTACACTTCTTCAGCTTTTGCGAATGGCGGAACGTGTTGATTTAAATAATCGAGCAAACACTCGTGATCGCCATAGCAAAATTTATTCACAGCCAAGGCTATATGAAATCCTTTACGCTCATCGGGAATTGAAACCAGAGCTGCATCTCCGGTGTAGCGCATTTGAATTTTTGCCGCTTGAAAAGCACGGCTAAGCCAAGCAAAATCCACACTCTCGCCCGAAATTTTGATGAAGTCACTCTCGCGGCCAAAAAGAAAAAGTCTTTTTCCATCACACTCGCCACGATCTTCAGAAGAAAACCAAATGCCATCATCCGCTTGATATTTGGGATCTACAAACTGAACCTCACCCAGATAATCAAGCGACGAAACACCTGTCAGCAAGCTTTTGCTTTTGAACTGCAAAAGACCTTGTTCATTTTTTTTCACTTCAAGATGTGGGAGAATTTCTAAAAAAGGAAATTCTTCGTTCTCAAGAGACGAGAGCGAAGCACTGGCCACTTGAGATGAACATTCGGTAAGACCATAGGTTGGCAACACAGGCCAGCCTAGACTTCGCGCTTTTTCATACAACAGTTCAGAAAGCGCTCCCCCGCCAACAAAGACAGCACGTATATTTGCGGGGCATGAAAGATTGTGCGAAACCAAATCATAAATTTGAGTGGGAACAAGCGAAGTAAGCGTTACGTTTTCTTCATCACAAAAAAGAACAAAGCGACGAGGGTCCCAATTCACTACTCCTTCATCAATGCGATCAAACACTTTTACCTGCGCACCACTTGCATGCGCGCGCGCCAAAATTCCAAGCCCACCCACATGAAACTCTGGCAACGCAAGCGCCCAAACGTCAGAAGCATTGCTCTGCAAATGAGCATTAACATTCTCTGCAGAATGCAAAAGAGCTTCTTTGGAAAGCGCTACAATTTTAAGTTTTCCGGAAGTACCAGAGCTTGTAATCCAAATGTGAGACGAAAGCTGCGGAGATTTTTGATAGAGACGAAAATAAGCTTCCTTCAGATCGTGAGGAAGTTTTGGATTGAGAAGAAAATGTGTCTTTACTGAGTTCCAATAAAACATATGCCTTACCTTTTTATCCTCTAGCTTGACCATTCATTGTCGTTGCGATCCGTTTTTTGGTGAAGCATTTTTTTCCCCTACTAG
>PCXC01000057.1:39035-43276 GCA_002796345.1 Deltaproteobacteria bacterium CG11_big_fil_rev_8_21_14_0_20_42_23
GGAGGGAGAAATGCACATTTGGTAACTGCCCCCTCACCTCAATCCTCTCCCTCAAGGGAGAGGAAGAAAATCAACTACAGAATCTCTCTCCACTCTTGCGATTCCAAAAAGGTGGTTTGGTATCCAAAGCCCAAGCCTTTTGGAGGCACTAGTTTTGCTCCATCCACTGCAAGTTGAGACGAGAAGCTGTTTTCCTGGTAGGACACATGCGAAATGAGACCGCAATCGTCAAGTGTATTCGGCATTTCTTCGTGAAAAAGTGCTGCCGCATAGGCCGCCGAGAGCTGATCTAGAGGGTGGGCTAAATAAGAAGTGATCACAATACGTTTTTCGGCAAAATGCTCGTAAGCCTTCACAAAACTGGGGTCCATTATGGCAGGTTTTAGCACCAGCACATCAACAGCATCCAGATCCAGAGGAAATGAAAGCGCGTCAAAACGATCCAATGCAAGAGGCACCCCCTCTTTTGCCCTAAATTGCGCCCAGCTTTCTGGGTGATAGGGAAAAGGATCTTCCAGAAAATCAATGCGTTCTTTCAGCCTGTCGCTCATGCGATGCAGCAAACGATAGGCGGCAAGCTCGTCGAGGCCCAAGTTAAAATCCAGCCGAAACTTAATGCCAGCCTTTTCAAAAGGCTTGGCCAAGTCTTCCAAAAACGAAAGTTCCCAGTTTAAATCGAGCCCCATTTTTACTTTCAGCTTGCTGAAGCCTTGGAGAAAAAGGAGCTCGCGTGTTTCTTCAGAAAATGCCCGTAAATCGCTGATAAGGTAGTGGCTTTTGGGAATAACCTTATTCTTCAGCAGAAAAACTCCATCGTTCCTGGCGTTGGCATCAAGCATCGAAAGCTGAAGTGATCGCTTTGCCAGCGAAAGTGGTTTTTCCATTTTCAAGGATTGCAATTGCTTTTCCAAAGATTCGTCACCCAATTCTGGCCAAGGATGAAGATCGGAAAATCCCACTCCAATGCCATCGTGTTCAACGCGCAACAAAGCGCCTTCTCGCGGCTTTGGTTCTGCCTTTGCGCCAAGCCTTGCCTTGGGGACAAGCTGATACGGAAAAAAGGAAATGTTCATGAAAGCAGTAATCCTCCGGAAAAAAGAAGCCCAAAGAGCAAATGTAAAAGTGCGGCACGGCCTAAAAAAATATTGTAACGCGGTGATGGTGAAGTTTTCCACACTTGAAGCGCAAGATGAGCAGCAAGCGGAAAACTAAGCCAACAAAGCATTAGCCACTTATCACTCCAAAAAAAGAGCAGTACAAAAGGAAGAAAAAGAAAAAAAAGAATTTCAATTTTTGCAGCTTTAATTCCAAAACGAATGGGAAATGTTTTTCGCCCTGCTTTTGCATCTCCTTCAACGTCGCGCAGATTATTGATAGCAAGCAAAACGGTGGAAAGTGATCCAATTTGCACACCCGCTAAAACAGCAAACCCTTTCCACTGCTGCGTTTGCAAATACACAACCGTGCTTACGGCGATGACACCAAAAAAAAGAATCACAAATATCTCACCAACACCTTTATACGAAAGCGGATACGGCCCACCGGTATAGGCATAGCCCATCAGCAACGAAAAAATGCCAATGAACAAAAGTGGAAGCCCGCCTTCCACAATAAGCGGAATGGCAAAGACTAACGCCAAAACATACACCAAGGCTGCTGCAAGAAATACCGACTTTGCACTCGCCTCACCACTTTGCGTAATGCGCTTTGGACCAATTCGTTCTTCGGTGTCGGTGCCTTTTAAAAAATCAATGGCATCGTTAAAAAAATTGGTCCCAATTTGAATGCAAGCTGCTGAACAAAAAGCGAAAACAGAAACGAGGAGGTTAAACTGCGAAAAGGAATACGCTAAACATGATCCAACCATCACGGGAACAAGGCTTGCAGTAAGGGTTTTAGGACGTGCGGCGTGAATCCAAGTGGAAATCATAGAGAAAGCTTTCTAGCATAGTAAAAGGTGAAGACAACTCCTTTTGATTGATTTTGAAGTGGGTGAAATGTTTTTTACTCTTTGATTTATTTCACCTCCTAGCGGGAGGGGACTAAGGGGAGGGAGAAAAGCATTGCTTGAATAAAAAAGCTCACCCTCACCTCAATCCTCTCCCTTAGGGAGAGGAAGCAAAAACAAGAGTACCAAGCACTAAGCACCATTGCCCTATTGCACTCTTGCACCATTGTACTAATGACTCCTCAAGGAGATATTTATGAAACACTTACTCTCATTTCTTTTTTCACTCACCCTTCTTCTCACTTTCGCTTGTTCCCGAGATTCGGTGAAATCGAAGCACACGGGTTGGGTAACTGCCGTGACGCCATATGAAGAAGTAGAAAAACTGGCGAAAAACAAAAACAACACCGCAAAACTCATTGGCATTGTGAGTGCTGGAAATTGGCAAAACCAATTGGCACTTGGCACAGCGGGCCTTATTGACGATGCCTATGCTGATGTTTCTGAAAACAAAGAGGCCATGGGATATTTTTATCGTTGGGATTATTATTTTGTAGATGATGTAAAAAATATCAAAGCTGCAGAAAAAGATTTTGTGGTGGAAAATAAAAATGTATTTGGGTTTCGCTTTTTTTATGATGAGAAAAAAGATGTGGCCCGCATTCGCCTTCTTCCCTCTTCTGTTTTTCAAAAACAGCTGAAACTCAAAAGCAACAAAGGTTTAGAAACACCGCAGATTGACAGCGATGAAATAGGAAAAGCCGCAGCGAATGACATCGCTTTTCGCTTCACTTCACTCAAATCGCGTGAATACACCAAACCGCGAAGCATTAGCTACATTACCTTTGCGCTTCAGGCTGAAGAAACTGGCCCAGTGTGGGAAATGTCGATGGTGTTTCCAGACGACTTGGGATGGAAATATGGTGCGGTAAGCTATTTAGATGGCATCACCAAAAAACCAGTGTGGGAAGTGCAGCCGTTTTATATTCAGACTGAGCATACATCGCAGCAGCAAAGCACAAAAAAAGTGTATACCAGCGAAATCAAAAAGCGCGACTTCAGCAGTTCAGAAAGTTTGCTTCAGCAGTGGATCAGCGCTGCGAAGGAGCGTGAAAAATTATCAAAAGAATGACGTCGGAACCACCTCTCGCATATTATGCGGTCCCATTGTTGAGCTCTTGTCTGCATTTGGATGTGAAGCAATTCTTGCAACTCTTTCTGCAGACCTTATTGCCTGAATAGCTACACTTGCTGAGTACACTTCAAGAGCAGCTCGTTCTCTCCTCTCTTCTGCAACGTCAGATCTCACCATTCGATCTGCTAAAAAGGAAGCTCTGTATCGATTAAAAATATCCACTCCTGCAGCAACAGTACCTAAACCCAAACTCCAAGCTCCGGCTCGAAGAAGAAATGCAACTAAAGTTCCTAAACTAAAGACTAAAAGAGCTGAAGTTTCCAAATCTTGCTTCCACGCTCGTTGAATAAGCTGAGATTCATCTCTTTCTTTCAGATAAGCCTTTGCTTCAGCTTGAATATGTCGCATCATCTCAATTACTGTTTTTTTATCAAGCACACCCTCACGAATTAATCCAGCCCAAGGAATGTCAGAGTCCCATAATTGTTCAACGTCAGCACGATACAAAATTTCTGCACCCCTTACCGTTGATTGAAAATAATCGAAACCTGAAACCCTGCCAAAGGTTGCCATATCTTCAAGAAGAGCAGCCTGAAGTGATACCGGACCTCCCACATATTTTCTTGCTCTGAAATATTCTTCTGCACTCCCGCTAAAAGGTCTCTCAAAGTGTATTACTCCACCAGGCCAATTGATTTTAGCCTCCACACCTAAAGCAACATCACGTGCTGCAGCCAATTCACGGCCAAAAGGTATTCGAACACCATGGTCTGAATCGAGAGGAAGACTTATTGGAACTGTCATTCCTACAAACAAAGAAGGAAGAGCTAATCTGACTGGCGACATAACTGGATTCATACACTTCTCCTTAGAGCTGTTAAAGGATGGGCTCTATAAGGACATTATCGAAGCTTTTTTAAAAAAGTTGCGTGGTATTTTTATGGTGTTTAAGCTGTTGGTATATATTGGGTTTTTATGAGATTTTTCGGCTCAATTGAATGAGAAAATAAATTACCAGAGGAGATCCTTCGTTACACTCAGGATGACGATGTTGATTTGCTGTCACCCTGAACGAATGTGAAGGGTCTCCTCGTTCAATTGTTAGAGGAGATCCTTCTCTACGTTCAGGATGGGCATAATGGCAAAAAATGTGTGCTC
>PCXC01000058.1 GCA_002796345.1 Deltaproteobacteria bacterium CG11_big_fil_rev_8_21_14_0_20_42_23
GTCAACATCGTGGGCTTGCACCTCATAAAAGAAAAAATTACTTTGCTTATTACTTCTTTCTCAAACCTAAATAGCACACATTTTTTGCCATTATGCCCGTGATGACAAACAAAAAACAAAAGTACTAAGTACTATCGCACCATTAAACTATCGAACTATCTTATTTTTCGTAATGTAAAAAAACTTTTTCCTTTTCCTTCTTGAGATACTTCTACTGAAAAACGATCCGCTGCAATTCCTCGCAGATCCTCTTCGAAGCTCTCTTTGCTGCCCGCATACTGAATTTTAAACTGTAGCCGTTCATAACTTTCGCTATCCGGGAGAAAACGTTTCATCACACCAGTTCGCTCTAAAGCTTTTTTCACGTACGAAATATCTTGAAATGTATTCGAGCCTAAAAATAGAATTTCTCCATCGGAAAATATTTCCTGCGTTTCAGTTTGCGGAGGCATATTTTCGGCATGCAGAATTGTGGAAAAGGAAAGAAGGAAAAGGAAAAAGAAAATACACAAGTTATTTTTCGTTCTCAATTTATGCATAAATGCTCATCTCTTCTTTCAGTTCTAGCGAGGTTAAGTATTCAAGGGTTTCTTGTGGGCTTTGCTCACCCTTCAAAATTTTTGAAACGCTTTCGCAAATAGGCAAATGCAAATTATTGGCCTGCGCAAAAAGCCGTACCGCGTGCGCTGTTTCAATGCCCTCGGCAATCATGTGGCCAGACTGCAAAATATCTTTTACGCTTTTTCCTTCCGCAAGCACTTTGCCCACAGAAAAATTACGTGACTTGGTGTCGCTGGCCGTAAGAAAAAGATCGCCAATTCCAGACAATCCGGAGAACGTATGGCGCTTTGCTCCAAACACCTCGCCCACCTTCATCATTTCATAGAGCCCTCGGGTAATCAGCGCTGCTCTTGCATTGCAACCAAGCTGCAAGCCGTCGCAAAGCCCAGCCGCAATGGCAACCACATTTTTCAAAGCGCCGCCAATTTGCACTCCCAGCACATCGCTGCTGGTGAAGGGAAGAAAACGCGCCGTTCTAAACAGCTCTTGCGCCTCTGCACATATGCGTTCGTCTTCACCCGCTATCACCACAGAAGTGGGTAAGCCTGCCGCAACTTCGGCCGCAAAGCTAGGCCCAGAAAGCACGAGCCGCCTTTCTTGAGGATGCTTCGGAAGCACTTCGTCCAAAACTTGGCTCATCAGCTTGAAGCCATTTGGCTCGAGGCCTTTCGTGCAGCTCACCAAAATGCTTTCCGCCTCCAAAAAATCTGCCGCCCGCTTCCATACGCTAGATAAGGCTTTGGAAGGAACCACAGACACCACATACTTTGCCTCGTGCAGAGCTTCGGCTATATCGTTCGTAGCAAACACATGAAACGGCAAATGAAGGTCTGGCAAAAACAGCGGGTTTCTCTGCTTGCTGCAAATGCCCTCAACCACTTCTGGCTCATAGGCCCACAGACTAAGCTTTTCACATTTTTCGGCCAAAAGAGAGGCCAAAGCCGTTCCCCAATTGCCCGCGCCTATCACGGCTATTTTGGAAGTTTTTTTCATATATCCCCAAAAAATCATTTATTTCAAAGAGTTACAAGAACGCTTCGGCTCATTTCTTCTCACTTTTTCTGACCACACATTTTTATAGAAAAAAATGCGAAACTTTTCTTATCCACTGCCGATCAAGAAGGCAAGGTGAGAAAAAACTTACCCGCTTCACCCCTTGTGAGAAGAAACAACTTATGTTAGGCAAAAATACCATGGAAAAGGAACGTCGCAGATACCATCGCATCTCTCTTAGCCTGCCAGTTATCCTACGCTACAAAGGCAAACTCCTTCCGGCGAAGATGGTTAACTTGAGCTATGGCGGCATGGGCATTCTCTCATCCCGAGAAGACTTTTCTCCCGGCAATACCGTGGAAATCATCTTCGACCTCAACAGCTCTTTCCGCGACTTAAGCCTTCGAGGCAATGTAAGCCACGTTGACGCTGAAGACCCTTCTTGCTTTGGCATTCAATTCTCTGATTTTCTCTCTCCAAGCCACCAAGTCATCGAAAACTTCGTCCGCGCTCACCTTCATTAGGCACTCCAAAAATGAACTTTTTCAAACGGCAATCCGTTATTTTCCCCTTGATAGGAACTATGCTTACGAGTATAGACACACACACTTAAACAAGCCTTAGGAGCCCTTATGACGCAAGCAAAAATGCCCTCAATGAAACGAAATTTGAAGCCTATTCACTTCGATCCCGATCTTCGTTCCATGACGGCACTGGAAAATGCCATGCATCAGTTTGATGATGCTGCGCAAGTATTAAACCTCACTCCCAATCAAGTGGCCTTGGTAAAAAAACCACGTCGTGTTGTTCAGGTAAAAATTCCAGTTCGTATGGACGATGGAAGCATCGAAGTTTTCGATGGCTACCGTGTTCAGCATAACACTGCGCGCGGCCCCGCAAAAGGCGGCGTTCGTTTTCATCCCATGGTTGATTTGGATGAAATGCAAGCGCTGGCTTTTTGGATGACAGTAAAAAGTGCTGTCGTGAATATTCCCATGGGCGGAGCAAAAGGTGGTGTGGTTTGTGATCCCGGAAAACTTTCCTACGGCGAACTCGAGCGATTATCTCGTCGCTATATTTTGGAAATGATCGACGTCTTCGGTCCAGATCGTGACATTCCCGCGCCCGACGTTGGCACCAATGCGCAGGTAATGACGTGGTTCATGGACACATACTCTCTTTACAAAGGCGATTACCTTCCCGCCATGGTAACGGGAAAACCAATTGACATCGGTGGTTCCCACGGACGCGTAGAAGCAACCGCAAAAGGAATGCTTTTCTGCCTCCGTGAAACTGCAAAAGTCTTGGAGTTTGAACTTGCTGGTGCAAAGGTTGCCATTCAAGGTTTTGGAAACGCTGGCTCAAACGCGGCGCGCTTACTTCATGAGGAAGGCTGTAAAGTAGTTGCCATTGCGGATGTAAACGGAACCTATTACAACGAAAAGGGATTAGACATTCCGCATATTCTTGAATACGTAAAAGTAAATCGATCACTTCGTGACATAGAAACAAAAATTGAATGCGAACGTCAGGATGATCCGAAGGAAATTTTGTATCTTCCTGTAGACATTTTGATTCCAGCTGCGCTTGAAGGCCAGATTCGTCATCGTAACGCAGATAGAATTCAAGCCAAAGTTATTGCTGAGTGCGCAAATGGTCCAACTTCTTACCGTGCAAATAAAATTTTAGATCAAAATGGTGTCTTCATTATTCCAGATATCCTCTGTAACGCAGGTGGAGTAACGGTTTCCTACTTCGAGTGGGTTCAAAACAGACTTGGCTACTACTGGACAGACACGCGCATTCAAAAAGAGCTTCACCGTTATATGGTGGACGCTTTCCACACGTGTTTTCAAACGGCGCAAAAATATAATGTGCCCATGAGAACAGCTGCCTACGTTGCTGCTATTGACAAAGTAGTAGTAGCAAACGAGATGCGAGGACTCTAAACGTTGGTGATTCAAAAGATTAATTCTCAGACCCTTGGCATGCCTCCCACTTGGATGGAACGCGCAGTTTCGCGCGGCGGCGCCATGGCCAACAGCCAAGAAATTAAGAAGCTGCTTGGCGAACCTATTCCAGTTCCCGTCGATCTTAACACCCTTCCTCCGGAGCTTGCACAAATGTTTGCGGCAAATGGAGTGCTGGAAAGAATTCGAAGCAAGCTTGCGCAAATCACACGCCACAAAAATAAAAAAAAGAAAAAAGGCGGAAAATTTATTCCTTCTCGCGGAACCATTGCATCGGTTGATGAAGACGACAACATTTACATTGGCATCGATTTCCTCATGGCCAGTGGTGAAGACGAAGCGTTGCTTGCCGGCATTTTGGCGCATGAATGGGGCCACATGGTGAGTGATCTGCCCAAGGGAAAAAATTGGTCTCACCTTACTTGGGATCAGCTCTATGAAATAAGACGCGATGAAGAAGGCGAAGCAGATGCATTTGCGGGCCGCGCTCTTTCTATGATGGGATATTCCACAACTTCCATGACAAATTTTTTGAAAAAACTTTCCGAAAAAAAAGTGAAGGGAAAACTTCCTTCACGAAAATATTACAACACCGCCACCCGCATTGCTATTATTGAAGAGGCTTTCAAGATCGGCGAACGCACACTCGATGCCGCAAAAAAAGTATTCACCAACAAAGATGGCACCGGAGCAAAAATTGGAAAAGTGTTTGGGGAGAGTTAGAACGCAGAACACACCTACTCCACCGCTTCTTGCATCCATCCTAAATATTCTTCCAAAGCATCACTTGCTTCAAACACCAAAAATTCTGGAACTTCGTAAGTATGCTCTGCTCGCAGCAGGTCTTTGATTTCTTCAACACAATACTGCGGAGTTTTGATGAGCAGCAAACATTCACTTTCTTCTTGCAAGGCTCCATCCCATTCATAAAAGGAAAGTATTTTTGGAATGACCTGCACACACGAAGCAAGTTTTTTGGTCACCAGCCGCTTCGCCAGCTTTTTCGCGTCTTTCAGGTTTGCTGTTGTGGTGCAACACAAGCTTGCATCGCTCATACTTGTCACCTTTCTTTTGCATCGAAGGGAACGCCTGCTTCTTGCTCTACTTTTCTGGCGAGGAGAAATAAATAATCTGACAATCGATTGAGGTAAATGAGGCCATGCTTATTTTCATAATCTCCGCTCCTGGCCAACGCCACCACTCTGCGTTCTAAGCGGCGCGATACGGTTCTGGCGATATCCAAAACTGCAGACGCAGCTGTTGCGCCAGGAATAAGAAATGATTTTGGAAGTGAAATACTTTTTTCGTGCGCCGTCATTTTTTCTTCCATCGCTTTTACATGACTGGCATTTGTAGGTTGAATCCAAGCGTGATGTTCTGGATGAGGTGTCGCAAGTTCGCCACCCACGCGGAAAAGATCTACCTGAAGCTCTCTGATTTCGGCTGAAAACTGAGAATCAGCAAGCAAACTGCGCGCATATCCAAGCTGCGCCACAAGTTCATCCAAGGTGCCATACGCTTCAAAACGAAGCGCATCTTTCGAAGCTTCCTCGCCAGAAAAAAATCGTGAACTCAGCTTGTCGCCTGTTTTTGTGGTGATGCTCATGAGGCGGCACGCTAATGAAAACACCTTTGGAGTTCAAGTGCAAAAAATGTATTCGTACCTTGTCAGCAAAGAACTGCTGTGTTACAGCATTCGCATGTTGAAATTGCGAACGATTGCCATTGTTGCCATTTTTCTCACCGCGGCTCTTTTTTTGGGGCCAGAAATTGCCGCGCAACTTGAACCCAGTTTTCCCCCACTCAATTTAGGAGTTCTCAGCTCGTATGCATTCCTGCTTATTTTGCTGGGCGCAGCAATGATGCTCTTTTCCTCGGTAGCACTTTTTTATTCAGGAAGTTTGTTGGAATCGCCAACCCATCCCTCCATCGTTTTTTGCATTTCTGGATTGTACTCGCGCATGCGCAATCCTTTTTTACTTGGTGCTATTTTGGTCTTGTGGGGCGAAACACTAGAGTTTGCTAGCATTCCCCTCATCACCTATTCACTGCTGCTTACGTTTGGGATTCACTTTTGGGTTACTTTTTTCGAAGAGCCCGCATTGCAAAGAGCATTTGGAAGAGTGTACCTCGAATATCGAAAAGACGTGCCACGTTGGTTCCCTCGTTTGGGAAAATCAAAAACACCTCGCGCCCCAAAACACCACCGAAAAGCCAGAAGAAAAATAGCCAGCACTTCGTACAATCATCAGAAATAGCCGGCAATCAATATGGCAACTGGTCCGGTACAAAAACCGCATCTGGTGAATTGACTAAACCACCCTTCGCTTCCGTTCGGAGCTCGTCTATTTTTTGCTTCCATTTCTCATCGTGGCCCATCAAGAGTTCGGCTTTGTCCAAGAAACCAAGCGCGCTTTCTGGCTTTCCACGCTGCACGTTGGCTTTTGCGGCATAAAAATAGGCAATTCCATTTTCGGGATCAACTTGGATGGCATTTTCAAATGAGCGAAGCGCTTTGTCGTAGTCTTTTTGTTGAAGCAGGGAAATTCCTTCGTCAATAAGGCTTCGTGAGGCGCTGCGTTTTGGCGTGCCCACTCTTTCCACTGGCGGCGGAGGTGGAATATCAACGCGCTCGCTCTCCGGAATATGTTCGTCGGGAAAGCGTTTGTGCCCTTCTCCACCTTGCTTTGCGCAAGCAGTAAAGAGAAAAATACAGAGAACAGAAAGAAGAGAAAATCGTTTCATGAACATCCTTTACAGCAACAGAAAATGAAAGGCTAGATTCTAATGAAGCTCAACTTCAGAATCAAGTTGAAATTCATCGCAATCTTGCGCCGGCAAATTGTTGTCTGCAAAGGCTTCCACAAAAACATCGCCACACTTGCGTTTGTAAATGCCGCCAGTGCGCGTATCTATTTTCACCAAACTTACACCGGCTGGAATAGTGAAGGTTTGCGTGCCATCGTTTGCCACTTGCTTCATAAAGCTTGCCCACAAGGGAAGTGCCGCTCTTGCACCACTCATCTTAGTTGAGGTGTTGTCATCATAGCCAACCCAAGAAAGCGCCAAAAAGTTAGGAGTGAATCCAATAAACCACGCATCGCGGTAATTGGAAGTGGTTCCCGTTTTTCCAGCAACCGCACCACGAAAGCCAAACGAACGAACACTTGCGCCCGTTCCACGGTCAATCACACCTTCCAACACTTGTGTAGTGAGATAAACAGGAACAGGATCAAAAACACGTTTCATGCTAACATCTCTTCGCTCTAACACTTCTCCCTCTTTGGTCATCACATTCAAAATGGAAATGGGCTCAGCGCGAATGCCACTGTTGGGAAAAATGGTATAACTGCTCGCCATCTCAAGTGGTGTTACTTCAAACGCACCCAGCGAAAGCGATGGCACCGGCTGCAAACTGCTGCTGATACCGGCGTCGCGGGCGGTCTTCACCACATTTTCCAAACCAACATCAATGGCAATGCGAGCAGTTGCAATGTTGTAGCTATGTTCCAGCGCTGTTCTTGCGCGGATGAGGCCGTGTTCTTCTTTTTCGTAATTTTTTGGACTCCATTTTTCTCCGCCCGAAGTCACTTCGAAACTCATATCGGAAACAAGTGTTGCCGGAGTATAGGGCTGTTTCCCTCGTGAACCATCAAACGCAGTAAGATACACAAACGGCTTAAACGTAGATCCAGGCTGGCGAAGCGCTTGCACGCATCTGTTGTATTGGCTTGCTTGGTAATTTCGTCCACCCACCATAGACCGAATAAAACCCGTTGAAGGCTGAATGGCAATTAAACAAGCTTGCAGCAAACCAGCATGATCTTTTGGAAGCAAGGAAGCATAATTTTTTTCCAAGGTATTCAAACCATCTTCAACAGAAGCTTCGGCCGCAAGTTGCGCAGTCATATCAAGTGAAGTGAAAATGGAGAGCCCTTCTTTTTCCAACACTTCTTGCGGGTACAATTCGGCGAGTTGCATTTTTACAAAATCGATAAAGTATGGCGCAGTAACAAGTTTGATATTTCGTTTTGGAGGATTTATTTTTTCAGCTTTTGCTGATTGAAATTCTTCTGCGCTGATAAGTTGTTCTTCAAACATTTTTTGCAGCACAATATTTCTGCGCTTTTCCGCACGCTCCACACTGTTGAATGGACTGTGTGAATTAGGAGCTTGAATCAAACCTGCCAGCAAAGCACACTCTGCCAAGCTTAGCTGCCCCACATCTTTTGCAAAATAAAACTGCGCTGCTTTGGCCACGCCAGAAATGGAAGAACTTCCACGTTGGCCAAGATAAATTTCATTTAAGTACGCCTGAAGAATTTCTGATTTGCTGTATTTTTTTTCAAGTTCAATAGCCATCAATGCTTCATTTATTTTTCGCAGAAAAGATTTTCTTGAATGCAAAAAATAATTTTTTACCAGCTGCTGTGTAAGCGTTGAACCACCTTGCACAATTTTGCGCGCAATCACATCTGCAACTGCAGCGCGTAAAATGCCAACAGGATCAACGCCGTGGTGTTTGAAAAAACGTTCATCTTCAATAAGAATGATAGCTTCTGCTAAATGTGGCGGAACATCTGAAAGTTTTATTTCGGTTCTATCTTCCATGCGTTCATCAAAAATGCTGGCCAGCATTTCGGGTTCCAATCTTACCAATTCAAGCGTTTGGCCCTCTAGTTTATTTTCGATGGACGTAATGTGGTGGTTTCGCAAACCGATGCGGACGGGAAAGCCTTTAAAAACCTCGTTGGGATAGCTAAAGTCGTGCAAGTAAATATCGAGATGAGAAGAATTGATTGAATAATCGCCAGGAGATTGAATGCTGTCGCCACTATTTCGGTACGAAAGCCTGTCTAACTTTGCAAGCAGATCGCGTTGCTTGATATCGATGCCAGGATACAAATATTCTGCATCAGAAAAAACGCGCGACGGCAAATTCCATTTGTCTTGCTGCCCAAATTTTTCTTCCACAATTTGACCCAAGTGATGCATGTAGGCCATCAAAAAGGTTGCAGACAAAAGCATCGCAATAAGAACGAACTTTATTTTTTTCATCAGACTTATTGATGAGCGTTTCTTTTTCTTTGATGATTTTTTTTTTCGACGTGAAGAAGCTTTTTTCGGCATGCCGCAGTTTAAAGCCTAAAGAGAGAAAAATGTCGAGCCCTCTGTCATTCTGCTTGTTGTCATCCTCTGGCTAGACCAGGGGATCTATCGTCTTAAAGGTCAAGCAGAAAGCGGATAAAATGCGATGTTATTTTTTAACATGGCATTTAAACACACAATCATCTTACGC